>JAEUNN010000950.1 GCA_016791085.1 Rhodocyclaceae bacterium
ATAGCGGTGGAATACGTTGAAATCGCGCATTTGCACGGGCGTTTCGTCGCGCGCATAGCGCCAGGTGCCGGTCATGGAATGGGCCACGACTTCGCGCGGCGCATGCACGTATTCGCGCCGCGCGATCAGGTCCACGACTTCGGCGCGGTTTTCCGGCGCGTCCATCCAGCGTGCCGCCTGCAGCAATGCGCGCAGCACGGCACGGTGGGTGTTGGGATAGCTTTCGGCCCAGTCGCGCGTGACGCCGAACACTTTTTCCGGCGCGTTGTTCCACAACTCGTAGCCGGTCACCACCACGCGGCCTATGCCCAGTTCCACGGCCTGCTGGTTCCAGGGTTCGCCCACGCAATAGCCGACGATATTGCGCGAGGCGAGGTTTTCCACCATTTGCGGCGGCGGCACCACGACCAGGCGCAGGTCGCGGTCCGGATCTATGCCGGCCGACGCCATCCAGTAGCGCAACTGGTAGTTGTGCATGGATACCGGGAACACCGTCGCAAAAGTCATGGGCGGGCGCCCCGCGGCGCGGTCTTGGTCCAGCACCTTGCGCAGCGCCACGGCCGATACCGGCCGGCTTTGCATGGCCGGCGCGTCGGCTTCCTGCATGCGCGCGTACAACTCGTTGGATAGGGTGATGGCGTTGCCATTCAGATCCATGGAAAACGCCGTCACCATGGCTTTCTGCGCGCCGGCCAGGCCCAGCGTGGCGGCGATGGGCATGCCGGCCAGCATGTGCGCGCCATCCAGTTCGCCCAGTACCACCTTGTCGCGGATATTGGCCCAGGACGGCTCGCGCGACAGCGCCACGTCCAGGCCCTGTTGCGCGAAATAGCCCCTTTCCTTGGCCACCACGAGGGGCGCGCAGTCGGTAAGCGGAATGATGCCCAGCCGTAGCTGGGTTTTTTCCGGTTCAGGGCATGCGGCCAAGCGGGCGTTGGCGGTATCGTCGAAAGTGCTCATGGTCATGGTTCATGTCGTGCATGGCGCCGGGGCGTGACTAGTGCCGGCCCGGCGCCGCGCGCTGCAACGGTAATTCAAGCCAGAAGCGTGCCAAAGCCGTCCTGGCATGCGATGTTCGTCCGCGTGGCGGCGAACGCGCTCATAACAGCAGCGTGGCGCTGTCCAGCACGCCCTGGGCGACGTCGGCGATGCGCTTGCCGCGCTCCATGGCGAGTTTGCGCAGCGCGTGATAAGCCACGTCCTCGTCCATGCCCTTGGTTTTCATCAATATGCCCTTGGCGCGCTCGATCACCACGCGCTCGGCCAGCTTGCGCGATGCGTCGTCGCGTTCCTGGCGCAACTTCTGGAACTGCTCGAACTGCACCAGCGCCACCTCGACGATGGACGCCAGCTTTTCCGGTGCCACGGTTTCCGCGACATAGGCCGCCACGCCGGCCCGCAGTGCACTGCGTATGACGGCCGCGTCGCGTTCGCGCGAAAACAGCAGCACCGGGCGCGGGTTGGCGCGGTTCAGCGTGGCCAGGTGTTCGAGGGTGTCGCGGCTGGGCGATTCGGTGTCGATCAGAATTACATCCGGCGCCACGGATTCGACCTGCATCGCCAGATCGATCGCGCTGGGCAATACGGCCGCCACCTGGTAGCCGGCGCGTATCAAGCCCACCCCTATTTCGCTGGCCCGCTCGCGCGATTCATCGACGACGAGAATTTTTAGCATGTCCCGGCTGCGGTAGCGTTTGCTAAATATAAGCAGAAAGCGTGCCAAATTATCGGTGCGCGGCCCGGCGGCTGGTTCGGCCGGCGCCGGCCGGTGCCGCGAACTAGCTGCTTGTCCCGGTCCCTGCGCGTATCGGGCATTGTGGACGTGCATTGTCGCTGTGCGGCGGTGTGCAGGCAAAGCGGAAGTGTTGCGCGCCGCGGCACACCGGCCGGACGGCCGGTGTGCCGCGCGATGGTGATAGCTGCGTATGGGCCCGCTGCGGGGTCTGGCGTTCCCGTCAGGCCGCGCGCAGGTCCGGGCGGCGCGCGTAGGCGCGCGAGCGCAAAAGCATCCAGGCCAATGCGAACAACAGGGCGCTGGACGGCAACGGCACCGCGGCGGCAAGCTGGCCGCCCAGGATGGCGTGGATATGCGCGGTGGGGTGCAGGTCGTCCCAGAACACATGGCTGTCCGGATCGGCGCACGGGCCGGGGTTCAGACAGGGGTCCGTGGTATTCGTGAAGCCATGCGCGGCCGGATCGGCCAGCACGGCATTCAATGCCGCCGCGGTATCGAACTGCACGATATCGGAGGCGAAAGGCAGGCCGAGCAGGGCCGCCGCGAGCGCGTTGTTGAAGGCCGTCGACACCAGCGAAAACAGCCCGGTCGCGCCCAGGCTTGCGGCGCGCGGCGTGAGGCCGAGGTCCACCATGTTCGGCACCAGGAAGTGCTGCGCGCCGGCTGCATGCAAGGCGATCAGTGCCGCGGTCAGGTCGGCCACCGCGCCCGGTATCACCACCGCATTGGCGGCGGCAATGATGCACAAGGCATTGCCGCCGCAAACCGTGAGGATGGCTGCGACGTCCGGATTGGTGTTCAGAAAATCGTTGGGGCCGCCCCACAGCATGTAGAGCGCGGCCGGATCCAGCGCCGGAACTCCGGCCAGGAAGCCGCCTACCTGGGCGCCGATGCCGGGCAGATTGACACTGCCGAAACTCGTGGTGGTGCCGCCGTCGCCGGTATTGCCCAGGCCGGTCGTGGCGCCGCCCACGGCGAAATCGAAAAAGTGCAGCGGGTCGTTGAGGCCCAGCGTGCTCGCCAGCACTTCGGCCGCGACCGGCCCGTTGCTGAAGCGGCCGCCGAAGTACGGCGGCGGCTGCAACGCGCCGCCGGTAAGGCCGAATATGCTCAGTACCGCCGCCGGGTTGTCGCCGGCGTCGGACAGGCTGTCGCCGAACACGTACAGGCTGGAATACTGGGTGGCGCGCGCCGCGGTCGCGAATGTCAGGATGAGGCTCAACAATGCAGCAAGGGCGAAACGATGGATCATGGTTGTTCCTGTTGTGGCGGGGGGAAAGAGTGCCGCGCGCCTGACCCGGCGCGCGGCACTTGCAATCACCATAGACGCAGCCCGTGGCTGCAGCAATGACATTTGCGGCCTGCGCCGGGCTTCCCTTTGCGCGGCGCGGCACGCCCGACAGGCTTGCGCGCAGCACATGGGGCGTGCCGCGGCGCCGGCGCTTCAGGCCGCGCGCGGGCAGCGCGCAAGTCCCAGCGCGGCCACGGCGCCCAGCGCGAGCGCGATGCCGGCGGGTTCCGGCACGGCCGCCATGCTGGCCGTGAAGCTCATGGGCAGTTCCGTATCTTCGGCGCCGGTGGGCGGCGTGAATGGTGCTGCCGAATAGAACTCCAGGTAGGTGGCGGGATTCAGGAAATCCGCGAAAAACGGGTTGGAATGGCTGCCGTCGGCCAGACTGTAGCCGAAGCCGCTGTGCGTCAATTGCGGGCCGGCCGGGTTGATCAGGTTATCCACCGCGAACGGGTCGTTGCCCGGTATGGCCGTGCCGGCAGGCTGCAGGCCGGTGATCGCGACGCCGTTGCGCTGGCCCGTGATGGCCGTGATTTCATAAAAGCCGCCGGCGTCGGGCGTGTCGCCGGTCGTGAAGCTGCCGCTGGCGGCGATGCCGGCGCCGCTGTAGCTCCAGTTCCAGGTCAGTGCCGCGCTGGCGTCGTGGGCGATGGCGCAAAGCGCCGCGCCGGCGATCAGCGCGTGCATGAGCGGGCGGCGCGGGCTGCGCGCAATTTTGCAGGTCATGGCGGGTTCCTCGTCGTAATTGATGGTGCCGTGCCGGCCGCCGCCGCGGGTGGCGACAAGTGGCGCGGCGCGCGGGATTAGACCATGTCTGCGTCCGGGCTGCCGGAAAGGCAGTCGGTGCTTGCGGGTGCTGCGGGGGCTTGCGGCAGGGCAGCGGCTCGGCCGGCGCGCGGCCGGCCGACCCGATACGGCGCAAACTATGCATGCGGCCGTGGAAATGCGCCGGCGCCGCCGCCGGGCGTGCGCATCGGCAGAAGGTGAGCGCCCCGGGCAGCGCCGGGGCGCTTCTGTCAGTGCAGGCGAAAGCCCGTGACCATGTTCTGCAATTGCCGCGCCTGATCTTCCAGCGCCAGCGCGGCGGCCGCGGCCTGTTCCACCAGGGCCGCGTTCTGTTGCGTCATTTCGTCCATCTGCCCGACCGCGCGGTTGATTTGCTGCACGCCGTCGTGCTGTTCGCGCGAGGCGTTGCTAATGTCGGACATGATGTTGGTGACGCGCGCGATGGACTGTTCCAGCGCCTGCATGGCGGCGCCGGCGATATTGACCTGTTTCGCGCCGGCTTCCACCTTGGCGCCGGATTCGGCGATGAGCGCCTTGATGTCCTTGGCGGCCGTCGCGCTGCGGCCGGCGAGCGAGCGCACTTCCGTGGCCACCACGGCAAAGCCGCGTCCC
>JAEUNN010000974.1 GCA_016791085.1 Rhodocyclaceae bacterium
CCTTGGGCACGTCTTTCAGGCCCATGTCGCGATACACGAACACCGCCACCACGAAGGCATACACGGCACTCATGGCGGCCGCTTCGGTGGGCGTGAATATGCCCGTGTAGATACCGCCCATGACCACCACGATGAGCAGCAATCCCCACACCGACTTGCGGAAGCTGTCGAAGCGCTCGCCCCAGCCGGCCTTGGGCTGGCGCGGGTAGTCGTATTTCTTGGCGCGATACCAGGCCACCCCGCCCAGCACCAGGGCCAGGCCTATGCCCGGAATGACCCCGGCCATGAACAGTGCACCGACCGAAGTGTTGGTGGCGACCGAATACATGACCATCACGATGGACGGCGGTATCAGGATGCCCAGCGCCCCCGAGGTCGAAATCACCCCGGCGCCGAAATTTTTCGGGAACCCGGCTTTCACCATGGCCGGCAGCAGGATGGAACCGATCGCCACCACGGTGGCCGGGCTGGAACCCGACACCGCGGCGAACAGCGCGCAGGCCATGACACCCGCCAGCCCCAGGCCGCCGTACCAGTGCCCGACCATGGCGGTCGCGAAATTGATCATGCGCCGCGCCACCCCGCCGTGGGTCAGGAAATTCCCGGCCAGGATGAAGAACGGAATCGCCATGATTTCGAACTTCTCTATGCCCGTGAATAACTTGAGCGCCACCGACTCCAGCGGCACCTGGGTCATCGTGAACAGGAAGGTAAGCACCGTCAGACCTAGCGAGATCGAAATCGGCATGCCGGTGAGCATGAGGGCCAGCAACAGCCCGAATATGACTGCGGCGTTCATTTGCGGGGCTCTCCGGAAGTGCCATCACCGTGCGGCGGGTGCTTGAGGTCGCGCGGGTGCACGTTGTCGTCCATTTCGTACCAGTTTACGTCCTTGGGCACTTCGTCCTCATCGGCCAGGCCGTCGACGTGGCCGTGGTCGTGGTGCGGCAGTTCGCCGGTGCGCAGGAAGCCCACGGCAACCTGGAGGAAGCGGAAGCACATGAGCGTGGAGCCCAGCGGCACCGCGCTATACACCATCCAGGTCGGCCATTCCAGGTCGGGGGTGGTGGGCGGTTCGGGCAGATCGCCGGTGTCCCGGCCCAACAAGTGCAGGAAGCTGTAATGCGCGCCGTTTTCCCACACGAAATGTCCGCCCAGGGTCGCCACGATGCCCGTGAACGCCGCCCCGGCGCCCAGTCCGAACAGCACGAACTTGGCGCGGTTCTTGTCATTGAGCTTGTTGATGAGCACATCGACGCCGACGTGCACCCCGGTGCGCACCCCGTAGGCGGCGCCGAATTTGGCCATCCAGACGAACATGATGATGGTGAGTTCCTGCGCCCAGCTGAAATTGAGCGACAGCAACCAGTCCTGCAGGCCCGGTATCGCATAGCCGGACATATAGCGGTGCATGACCGCCGTGAAGGTGATGAGCGTCGCACCGGCGATGAGCAGCGTGATGAGCCACTCCTCGAGGTGATCGAGTATTTTTGACATTTATGGTCTCCAAGCTGGCGCGCGTAACCCCTGGCTACGCGCCACCGCGGGCGGGCACCGCGGCCCGCCCATCCATGAGCGCCGGCAGATACTCCGCCGCGCCGCTTACAGTGCGTTCGGATCGAACTTGGTTTCCTTGTAGATTTCCTGCAGGATGTCCTTGCCGACGCGCGACTCCATCTTCTGGTGCACCGGAACCAGGGCCTTCTTGAACGCCAGGCGTTCTTCCTTGGTCGGCACATAGACCTGGGTCTTGCCGCTCTTTTTGACGGCTTCCACCGAGGCGTCGTTTTCTTCCTTGGCGATCTTGTTGGCGTAGTCGGTCGATTCGTTCATGGCCTGTTCCAGCTTGCCGCGCACGTCGGCGGGCAGCCCGTCCCAGAACTTCTTGTTGGCGATGACGGCATAACCGAGATAGCCGTGGTCGGTCATGGTCATGTACTTCTGCACTTCGTGCATTTTCTGCGTGTAGAAGTTGGACGGCGGATTTTCCGTGCCATCCACGACGCCGGTCTGCAGCGCCTGGTACACCTCCGAGAAGGCCATGGATTGCGGCAGGGCGCCCAGCGTGCGCATCTGTTCTTCCAGCACCTTGGACGACTGCACGCGCAGCTTCTTGCCCTTCAGATCGGCCGGCGCCTTGATGGGCGTATTCGCGGAGAACGACTTGAAGCCGTTATCCCAATAGGCCAGGCCGACGATGCCCTTGGATTCGAGCTTTTTCAGCAGCCCCTTGCCGACCGGGCCGCTGGTGACGGTATGCAGTTCCTGGTAGTTGTCGAAAATGAAGGGCAGGTCGAACGCCTCGAATTCCTTCACGCCTATGGGGCCGAATTTGGCCAGCGACGGCGCCAGCATCTGCACCGCGCCGAGCTGCAGCGCCTCCATCTCTTCCTTGTCCTTGTACAGCTGGCTGTTCGG
>JAEUNN010000993.1 GCA_016791085.1 Rhodocyclaceae bacterium
AAATCAACTGCACCACGCCGGCGAATTCCTGCGTGGCCAGGCTGTCATGCACGGCCAGCGTGAAGGTATTCATTGCGGCAGCGCCCCGCGCATGTAGCAGTCGGCTTCGGCGCGCGCGTCGTGGCGGCCGGCCATGATGGCGGCGCAGTCGGCGATGGTCTGCGCCAGCGGCACACGCGCGCCGGCCACCCCGGTGTGTTCGGCCAGCACGGCGAACGGCTGTGTCAGATAGCGTTCGAGGCGGCGTGCGCGCAGCACGATTTGCCGGTCCTGCGGCGACAGTTCTTCGATGCCCAGCATGGCGATGATGTCTTCCAGTTCGCGGTAGCGCGCCAAATGTTCGCGCACGTCGCGCGCGACGCCGTAGTGTCGGTCGCCCAGCACGCGGCGGTCCAGCATGCGGCTGCCGGAACTGAGCGGATCGACCGCCGGATAGATGCCTTTGGCGGCCTGCTGGCGCGACAGAATGACCACGCTGTCGAGATGACCCAGCACCGCCGCCACGGCCGGGTCGGTCATGTCGTCGGCCGGCACATACACGGCCTGCACGGAGGTGATGGAGCCGCGCGGCGTGGACACGATGCGCTCTTCGAGGCTGGCGACCTCGGTCGCCAGCGTGGGCTGGTAGCCCACGGTGGCCGGCATGCGTCCGAGCAGGCTGGAAATTTCCGCGCCGGCCTGGATGAAACGGAAAATGTTGTCCATCAGGAACAGCACTTCGCCACCCAGGGTGTCGCGCAAATATTCCGCCAGCGCGAGCGCCGTATAGCCCACGTAAAAGCGCACGCCGGGCGATTCGTCCATCTGGCCGAACACCAGCAGCGCACGTGCCAGCACACCCGCGGCGCGCATTTCGTGCCACATTTCGTGCCCTTCGCGCATGCGCTCGCCCACCCCCGCGAATACCGACACACCCTGCATGGCGTGGCTCACGGCATGCATGAATTCCATCATGAGCACCGTCTTGCCGACGCCGGCGCCGCCGAACAGCCCGGTTTTGCCGCCGCGCACGAAAGGGCACAGCAGGTCTATGACCTTGATGCCGGTTTCCAGCATTTGCCGCGGCGGCAGCGTGTCGGCCAGATCGGGCGGCGGCGTCATGACCGGGCGCAGGTCGGTGCGCGGCAGCGGCGCGCCGCCGTCCAGCGCTGCGCCGAACACGTCCAGCATGCGTCCCAGACAATCCGCCGCGACGGGCACCTGCAGCGGGGCGCCGGTGTCATGCACGGCCATGCCGCGGCACAGCCCGCCCACCGCGTGCAGCGCGATGCCGCGCACCACGGCCTGGTCCAGATGGCGGCTCACGATCATGACGCGTTGTCCGTCGGGATGCAGGATTTCGAGGGCCTGGCCCAGCGCCGGCAGGTAATCGCAACGTACGTCGATTACCGGCCCTTGTGCTGCTTCGATGCGCCCGATCGGACGTGAGGTGTACATGGCTCCCTGCGCATGCGCCGCGTGCGCGGCGGGCGGAACGGGGCGCCGCGTGCGGCGCAGGCGCCGGCGCGGCCGGAAAATGCCCCATTCAAGCACAGGCCGCGCACGCCGCCATTGACCGATTTCAAGCGCAAGGCGGTGCGCGACGGGCGCCGCCGGCAACCGGCGATACCGCCGCGGGCGCTGTTCCGGGCCTACCCGGCCGGCATGGCGGGC
>JAEUNN010001014.1 GCA_016791085.1 Rhodocyclaceae bacterium
CAAGCCCATACGTCGCGCCGCGCTGATCGAAAGCATACAAGGCGCGCTGGAAGAAGCCCGGCGCATGAGCCAACGCGCGCTAAGCAGCCGTGAGGCGGAATCGCGCTGGGCCAGCCTCACGCTGCGCGAGCGCCAGACCGCGCTGCTGGCCCTGAAAGGCCTGTCCAACAAGGAAATCGGCAAGCGCATGAACATTAGCCACCGCACCGTGGAAATCCACCGCGCCCGGGTGCTGGAAAAGACCGCGGCGTCGTCCATCCTCGACCTGGCGCGCCTTGCCACCGAAGCCGGATTTGCCCCGCCGCCCGACGAGGAATGAGCCGCCGCGCATTGCGCGCGCTTGGGCAGGCAAAAGGCGAACGCGGCGGAAAATTTATCGCAGCTTGGCAAGCCACCCGGGTGCGCCAGGCCGATTTCAGAGAAACAGTCCGCTGCAACACTGCAATCGCACCGGCATCGATAGCTGTTTAGTCCACGCCACCCGGCAAATCCGTTCGTCGTGAGCCTGACGAACCATGAACGGATTTGCCGCCGGGGGGTGTTGGATAGAGCAGCCGCGGTGCCTTGCGAACGCCCGACGCCCCACTCAGGGCGAACGGACGAGGGAACTCAAGGGCGCACGCGACCCGGCCAGGTGCAATTCCTCGGCCTGGTCGGTCTAGGTGTCGATTCCCGCGAAACTCCAGCCGGGAAAACCATGGCGCCCGGCCTCGCGCATGGCCGACAGGGCCGCATCGAGCAGCGCGTTTTCGTCCTTGCCGTGGTCCGGATATGTCGCCGTGCCCATACGCACGCTTACCGGCAGGACGGCGCCGTCGAGATACAGGTTTTTCGATACCTCGGCGTCCAGTTTGGCCAGTAAATTCACGATTTCGGCCCCATCGCCGAGGCCGCGCCACAAGATCGCAAATTCCTGTTCCCCGATGCGCGCCACCATTTCCGCGCCTTTGGCCTGGTGCTTCAAGCGGCTCGCCACCTCGCGCAACAGATAGTCGCCGCCGGCCTGGCCGCGGCTGCGCACCACAAAATTCAAATTGCCTATGCCGGCCACGACCAGCGTGAGCCCGGCACCAGACCGCGAACAGCCCGCCATTTCAAGCCGCAGCCGGTCGAGAAACACATTTCTGTCGGGCAGGCCGGTCAGGCCGTCGATAAGCCCGAGGTGCACGAGCAGATGCGCGTCGCAGTCGCGGCCGCCGACATCGCGCTGGGTGCACACGAAATGGCTCACCTTGCCATCGGCATCGACGAAGGGGCGCACGCTTTCCTCGCCAAAGTACAGTTCGCCGCTCTTCTTGCGATCGACGCTGAGGCAGCGCACTGTGCCGCCCTGGGAATAGCGCGCCCACACGGCCGGATAGAACTCCGGCGCGCGCGCGGGGGACGTCAGGATATATGGGCTGTTTCCGAGCAGATCGCGCGGGCTGTATCCGGTCATGGCGGTGTAGGCAGGGTTCACATGTATGACCTTGCCGGCGGCGTCGGTAATCACCATGGCCTCGTCGCTGGCATTATCCAGTTCGATCAGGCGCGCAAGTTCCGGGTTGGCGCGCTCGAATTCGCCAAGCGGCCGCAGCGCCATGAACAGGGCATAGCTGTCGCTGATCCGGAACATCCATCCCGACACTTCCACCGCCCGGCTGCAACCCTGGCGGTCGTGCAAATGAAATCTGTTCCAGCGGCCGCGGGCGAAATTCGTTTCGATATATGCCAGGTTGTAGCCGGGCGTGCCACTTTGCAAGGGCAGATCGGTGAACAGGTCGCTGACCGCGACGCCGACCACCGCGCTGGCATCGCAGCCCAAGAGCAGTGCGGCACGCGTGCTGCAGTGATTCACCTCGCCGTCCGCGCTCACGATGAGGCTGGTCGCCTCGTCCAGCGCCGTGACACGGCCGCGCGGCAAGCGCGCCGTGGGTGCCGCGCCCGGGGCTGCTGCGGCGGCCCGGCCGTCCTGGCCCGCCGGCACACGCGGCAGCACATGCACGGACGCAAGCCGCTCCGATCGCGCCGCCGAAGATCGCCGAAATGCCAACGACTGCAGGCCCTGTGTGCGCTGTGCCGCCGGCCGGTAAGTCGTCACTTTGGCGCCCGGTTTGCCATCAGCACCCTGGAACTGGCGCGGGAAAATTAGCCGCAAGCATTTGTCGCCCTCGTCGAAAGCTGTCATGCAATTCCTCTCGGGGTATGTGGCGGCTGATCCCGCATGCGGCCTGCATAGCTTGCCGGTCCGGCCGGCTCGCGTGTGGCGGCATCGGCATTCCGCCTGCTGTCATACGAAATTAAACTCCCGGTGCCGAAAATCGTGAATACGTGGTCGTACTTACCGCGGCCCCTCCTGGCGCACGCTGCGCCTGCCGCGCCATTCCCTGCAGGTAGCCGGGCATCGCTGCCCGGCTCCGGGCGTTTGCCATGGCGCGCCAGCCCGCCCCGGCGACGTTCCCGTTGCTCGCGGCGAGCCGGCGGCGGCGTGCGCGCATTGCGCTGCGCGTGCGCGCAAGCGAGCGCCTGTCCGTCGTGCCGGTGTGCCGCGGATCGCGCCGGCGCAAGCGCGGATTGCAGCGCCAATCCCTGAGCACCTTCGCCGCCGGGCAGGTTCCGCCACGCGCGTTCGCGCACGCACCTTTGTACGTCCGCAGCAATACCGCGGAACAGGTACGGCAGGCACGCCGGGCGTGACGCGCGCACGGCATGCTTCGGCCCTGAGCTTTTTCAAGTGATACACATTCAAACTATTGAATTAATTGAAATATATTAACCTGACCAGAATTTTTCCGGATAACCGTGCCGCTCTGCCGCATATTGTTCTGCCGTCACAAGCTCCGCCCTGTGCGCCAAGGCCGTCGCGATGGCCATTAACTGTGCGCCCATACAGCATTCCATAGCTTGAACAATATCAAATCCAATTCCGCAGATCATTGCCTGCATTAAGTTTCGCAAAAAGTTCCCGACATGAGGATGGTACACCCTCTGAATAAGCGCTCGTACTTATAAGGATTGGCGCGTATTGCCAGTTATTTGCGCATTGGCAATATATCGAAACGGCGCACCCGAAGGCATGAAAAGGTTTGCCGCGTATGCCGGACCGGGCTGGGCCCGGGCAGGTCGCACAGCCCGCGGCGCAGCGCGTAACTGCAAGCCGAGCGCGTCCGCGACGCAAACCCGGCCGTCTTTGCAGCAGCCGGACCCGGCACCTTGTCCGGCCTTCGGGTATGCGCCATTAGTCGTAAAAACAAGCTCCCGCTCGCCTGTCCCGGGGCAAGCCGGCCCGGGACAGTGCAGCAAAGGAGCCGCTGCCGCGCTTACGAAAAGCGCCGACGGAACTTGCGTCCGAGTTCCCGCCGGAAGCGGACTTTAGTTTTTATCGAGGAAATGATCATGTCAAATCTGAGCCGATTCAACCCGTTTCGCGCACTCACGCGCTTCGACCCCTCTCAGCGCGACATCGAAGAGTTTTTCAAGGCCCCGTGGTTGTCGCTGCAGAAC
>JAEUNN010001056.1 GCA_016791085.1 Rhodocyclaceae bacterium
TGGTCGCATCCAGCGAGTAGGCCTGCTGAAAATCGTTGGCCGCGGCGGCATCGTCGCGCACCCTCAGGTGGCACAGGCCGGCATTGGTCCAGGCGCGCCCGGGCGTGCGGTAGAGCGGGTTTTTCACGGCCGTCATGAGCCTGTCCAGCCCTTCTTTCTCGCGCCCTTCCTGGCACAGGAAAAAGCCGAAATCGTTATTGATGTCCGGGTCGTTGGGGGAGTAGCGCAGCGCCGTCTGGAACGCATCCAGGGCCTGCGGGCGTTCGCCCAGCGCCATATGCACGAGCGCCAGCAGGCGATAGCCCGGACCGTATTCGGCATCGTGATTCAGCGAAATCCGCGCTTCGTCCAGCGCCACCGCAAAATTGCCGGCGGAGAAATACTGCAGGCCCAGTTCGGTGTGCGCCTGCGCGCGCGTGCGCGGCGTGCCGGCCTTGGATTCTTCGCCGGGGCGGTAATGCGGCGTCACCGACGCGACCGAATCGCGGTCACCGCCATCCGGGCGCAGGCCGGCTTGTGTACATCCGGCCAGAACCAGCACCGTCAGGCAGATTTTCTTGATCATCGTCCGGACTCCACTAGCGGAATGACCGCGCGCGCGGTGCGCTGCGTGCGGTCCTTGACCTGGCCGGCGAGCTGGCCACAGGCGGCAGCCACGTCGTCGCCGCGCGTGCGGCGCGTCGTCGTGACGATACCTTCTCCCATCAGAATTTCGGCAAAACGGCGTATGCGCTCACGTCCCGAGCGCCGATATATCGTACCGGAGAACGGGTTGAACGGAATCAGGTTGAATTTGCACGGCACGCCGCGCACCAGGCGCACGAGCTCGCGCGCCTGCTGGTCGGAATCATTGACGCCATCCAGCATCACGTATTCGAAGGTGATGAAATCGCGCGGCGCGTTGTCGAGATAGCGCAAACAGGCCGCCATGAGTTCGGACAGCGGGTACTTGCGGTTGATCGGCACCAGCTGGTCGCGCAGCGCGTCATTGGGCGCGTGCAGCGACACCGCCAGCGCGACCGGACAGGCGCTGCGCAGGCGGTCCATCGCCGGCACGATGCCGGAAGTGGATACCGTGACGCGGCGGCGCGAAAGCCCATAGGCGTGGTCATCCAGCATGAGTCCGAGCGCGGTCACGACGTTGTCGAAATTTGCCAGCGGTTCGCCCATGCCCATCATGACCACATTGGACACCACGCGTTCCGCCGTATCCTTGCGCGCGCCGCCGGCACCCAGCACGTGATTGGCCCACCACAACTGGCCGACGATTTCGGCGCTCGTGAGGTTGCGGTTGAAGCCCTGTTTGCCGGTCGC
>JAEUNN010001107.1 GCA_016791085.1 Rhodocyclaceae bacterium
TGAAATCCGGCGACGCCTTTGGCGAAGAAGCGCTGGTCGCCGACGCGCCGCGCAATGCAAGTGTGCGCATGACGCGCGACGGCGTGCTTTATCGGCTGGAAAAAAATGCCTTCAAGGAATTGCTGCGCGATCCGTTGCTCAAGTATGTGGATTTCGACACCGCACGCGCCATGGCGGCAAGGGGGGCGCAGTGGCTGGACGTGCGCTTTCCGGCCGAATTTCTGGGCGCGCATCTGCCCGGCGCGATCAACCTTCCGCTGGGCGAAGTGCGCAATGCCTTCCAGTCGCTGGACCGGCAGCGCACGTATCTGGTTTGTTGCCAGAGCGGACGGCGCAGTTCCGCAGCCGCCTTCCTGCTTGCCCAGCATGGCTTCGACGCCTATCTGCTCAAAGGCGGGCTGCCGCACATGGACCCCACGGGGTCAAAACACTGACTGCGCCGGATGGCGCGTATCGACAAGGCAAGCACCATGAGCGCGGCGTTAACGCAAACCGACTCCGGCGTGATGAAAGACGTCGCAAGCAGGCTGAATTTTTTCAAGAACCTGCAAACGCTCACGAACAAAATTCACTCCACGCAGAACATAGATGAAATCATGCTCGAACTGTCGAAGGACATTTCGAGCCTGTTCAATGCCGATCGCCTGACCATTTACGCGCTGGGCGAGGACAAGAACACCATCGTGTCGCGCGTCAAGACCGGTCTGAACGCGTTTCGCGACTTGCGCCTGCCGATTACCGAACAGAGCATCGCCGGCTATGCCGCGATGACCAAACGCCTGGTCAATATCGCGGATGTTTACGACAAGGCGGAATTGCGCGCCATCGCGCCCGGCATGCATTTTCTCGACGAAGTCGACAAGCGCACCGGCTACCGCACCAAACAGATGCTGGTGGCGCCTATCTGCGAGGCACAAACCAACGAGTTGCTGGGGGTCGTACAACTTATCAACAACAAGGTGGACGCGCCGTTTTCGCCGGTTGCCGAAGAGGGCCTGCAAGGTCTCGCGCAAACTTTGGCGATCGCATTCAAACACCGCAACAAGCCCGTGCATGTGGTCAAGTCGAAATACGACCACCTGGTCGCGGATGCCCTCATATCGGCGCAGGAATTTGACGTCGCGTCACGCGCCGCGCGGCGCAAGGGCGTCGATTTCGAAGAGGTACTCACGCGCGATTTTCAGATCAAGCCCGCCGCAATCGGTGCCGCGCTATCCAAGTTTTTTGGCGTGCCCTACGAAGCTTTCAAGTCCGAGCGCATTCGGCCGGTCGATCTGGTCAAGAACCTGAAGCGCGAATACCTCGAAGAAGAGCAATGGGTGCCGCTCGAAGACGGGCCGGAAGGCCTGATCGTCATGGCGCTGGACCCGGAAAAGACCAAAGGGTCGCGCGTCGTCAACAATATTTTTCCCAAGGCCAAGGCGGTCTATCGCGTAACCACCACGCGCGACTTCATCGACACGCTGGACCAGTTTTACGGCGCCTCGCGCGCGGGCATGGCAGGTACCGTAAACGATCTGCTGGTCGACATGCAGGAGCCGGAGGAAGAGACGCCCGCCGAAACCGGGGCCTATGAAGAGTTGTCTGCCGCCGCCGAAAACGAACTGGTGCGGCTCGTGAATAAGGTGATTACCGACGCGTTCGAGCAGGGCGCTTCCGACATACATATAGAACCGCGCGGCGGCAAGGAAAAGACCCTCATACGCTTCCGCAAGGACGGCAGCCTCATCAATTACATCGAAGTGCCGGCAACCTATCGCAGCGCCCTCGTCACGCGCCTCAAAATCATGTGCGACCTCGACATATCCGAGCGCCGCAAACCGCAGGACGGCAAGATCAAATTCAAGCGCTTCAGTCCGCTCGACATCGAATTGCGCGTTGCCACGGTGCCTACCGCGGGTGGTGTGGAAGATGTCGTGATGCGCATACTGGCGGCCGGAGAACCCATACCGCTGGACAAACTGGGCGTGCTGCCCGCCAATCTCGAGCGCCTCAAAACCGCCATTTCCAAACCTTACGGGCTGTTTTTCGTGTGCGGACCCACCGGCTCCGGTAAAACCACGACGCTGCATTCGATACTCAATTACATCAACACGCCGGAAACTAAAATCTGGACCGCGGAAGACCCGGTGGAAATTACTCAGAAAGGTTTGCGTCAGGTTCAGATCAACAAAAAGGCCGGCATGGATTTTGCCACCATCATGCGGGCGTTTTTGCGCGCCGACCCGGATGTCATCATGGTGGGCGAAATGCGCGACCGTGAAACCGTGTCCATAGGCATCGAAGCTTCGCTGACCGGCCACCTGGTGTTTTCCACGCTGCACACCAATAGTGCCCCGGAATCCATCGTGCGCCTGCTGGACATGGGCATGGATCCGTTCAATTTTGCCGACGCCCTGCTTGGTGTGCTTGCGCAGCGCCTGGCCAAGCGCCTGTGTGGAAAGTGCAAGGAAGCCTATGTTCCTGCGCCGGAAGAAATGAAAATGCTGCTGCAGGAATATTGCGAAGAACTGCTCAACACCACGTCCTTCAAGGCCGACGCGAAAGGCAGCTATGAGAAAATCTATCGCGACTGGACCAAACAGTATGGCGAAGGCAATCAGTTCAAGCTGTACCGCGCGCGCGGCTGCCCCGAATGCAGCAATACCGGCTATCGCGGCCGCGTCGGCCTGCACGAACTCATGATCGGGTCCGATGCCGTCAAGCGCAATATCCAGGAGCGCGAACGCGTTGCCGTGCTGCTCGCCACCGCACTAGACGAAGGCATGCGTACGCTCAAAATGGATGGCATAGAAAAAGTTCTGCAGGGCATCACCGACATCAAACAGGTGCGCTCGGTTTGCGTGAAGTAAGCATGGATCTGCCCGAAGCAAGCCAGAAGGATTTGTTCCACCGGCTGGAACAACTCAACGAAATCGGCGTGGCGCTCTCCAAGGAGCGCGACATCGACACGCTGCTGGAAAAAATACTGTTCGCGGCCAAAACCATCAGCCGCGCCGACGGCGGCACCATCTACATACTCGATGAAGCCACCGACAGCCTGCATTTCCGCATACTGAGCAGCGCCACGCTGGGGCTTGCCATGGGCGGCACGAGCGGCCGCCCGATCAAATTCGCGCCGCTGCCGCTGCACCTGCCCGACGGCAGCCCGAACAATTCCATGGTTGCCGTCTACTGCGCCCTGCAGCACGAAACCGTCAATATCGACGATGCCTATACCGCAGTGGGCTTCGATTTTTCCGGCACGCGCGAATTCGACCGGCGTACCGGCTACCGCTCGCGTTCTTTCCTGACCATACCGCTCACCAACCACGAAAACACCGTGATCGGGGTGCTGCAACTCATCAACTGCATAAGCCCTTACACCGGAGAATTGCAGGCATTTCCCGATTCCGCGCGGCGGCTAGCCGAATCTTTGGCCTCGCAAGCCGCCATCGCACTTACCAACCGCCAGCTCATCACGCAACTGGAAGAACTGTTCGAGTCCTTCATCAAGCTCATCAACACCGCGATAGACGAAAAGTCTCACTATACGGGGGGCCACTGCCAGCGCGTGCCGGAACTGACCATGATGCTGGCCGAAGCCGTCAATGCCACCACCACCGGACCGCTGGCGGGCTTCACGATGAGCGACACGGATCGCTACGAACTGAAAATTGCGGGCCTGCTGCACGACTGCGGCAAGGTGACCACGCCGGTGCATGTGGTGGACAAGGCCACCAAGCTGGAAACCATATTCGACCGCATACACCTCGTCGATACGCGCTTCGAAGTGCTGAAGCGCGACGCCGAAATCGAACTGCTGCGCGCCAAACTGGCGCTGGGCGCGGAGGCTGCGCCGGAACAAATCGCGCGGCTGGACGCCGAATACGCCGCGCGGCTCGTGGAAATCGAGTCCGACCGCGCTTTCCTGCGCCAGGCCAACATAGGCGGCGAGCGCATGAGCGAAGCCGACCGCGCGCGCGTGCGCACGATAGGCATTTCGCACCGCTGGGTTGATACCACCGGCACCGAGCGGGATTTTCTGTCGGAAAACGAAATCGAGAACCTTTCCATCGTGGCCGGCACGCTTACCCAGGCCGAACGCGAAATCATCAATTACCACATCGTTTCCACGATCAACATGCTGGAAGCGCTGCCCTGGCCCAAGCACCTGAAAAACGTGCCCGAATACGCCGGCGGCCACCACGAGCGCATGGACGGCAAGGGCTACCCGCGCGGCCTCACGCGCGACCAGATGTCCGTGCAGGCGCGGGTGATGGGCATCGCCGACATATTTGAAGCGCTCACGGCCAAGGACCGGCCCTACAAGCCCGGCAAAACCCTGTCCGAGTCGCTGTTCATCCTCGGCAAGTTCCGCCAGAACGGCCACATCGACCCGGACCTGTTCGACGTATTCGTGCGCCAGAAGGTATATCTGCACTACGCGCAACGCTTCCTGGACCCGGCGCAAATCGACGAAGTCGACGAAAGCCGCATTCCCGGCTACCAGACTTGACGCAGTGCGGCACGCTGGCAGGCAGAATGTGACGAAATTTGTCACCCAGGTGCCGCTTTTTTGCCAACTCCGTCACGAATTTTTCTTGCGC
>JAEUNN010001124.1 GCA_016791085.1 Rhodocyclaceae bacterium
GGCTTCCTGCAATAACCGGACCGATGCCCTGTCCGAACCGGCCATGGAGCGCCTGCAGGAAATTTCCCGGCGGCAATGGACGCGCACCCTGGACGATAGTCTGGGCTTGTCGCAGCAGGAACTTTCGCGCCGCGGCGGGACCGCCTCCCAGGCGCTGCCGGCCCGGGAACCCATGCTGTCGGACCGGCCGGAACACCGTATCGCCAGACCCGCGGGCCAGGCCTTTGAAAGGGACAATCCCTGGGGCTTCAAAATGGAGGTGCCGGAACTGCTGTATGACCGCGGTGAAATCAGGAACCTGAGCACCGCGCGCGGCACGCTCGGCGCCGAAGAACGATACAAGATCAACGAACATATCGTTCTGACGATCAAAATGCTGGAATCTTTGCCGTTTCCGAGGCACCTGTTATCCGTGCCGGAAATTGCAGGCAACCACCACGAGCGCATCGACGGGCAAGGTTATCCACGCGCGCGCAAGGCCGCAAAACAGAGCGTGCCGGCAAGGCTGATGGCAATCGCCGACGTATTCGAAGCGCTGACGGCCAACGACCGGCCGTACAAGAACGGCAAGACCGTGGCGCAAGCTCTGGACATCATGCAGACCATGGCCGGCAACGGCCATCTGGATGCCGACCTGGTTGCGCTATTTCGCGCGTCCGACGTGCCGCTGCGCTACGCCCGGACTTTCCTCGCGCCCTGGCAGTACGCCGGGTTTGGCGGGCAAAGCCCAACCGGTGGCGCGGCGGCGGCGCCGTGAACAAACGGGTGCGCTGAAAGCGGTCGATCGCGCCCGGGGGCTCTGCGGAGCAGCACTGGGTCCAAGCGGCGTTTGCCCTCTGCCGGGCGTCGGGCGTTCGCAAGCCGCCGCGGGTGCGGTCGCCTGGACCAGGCCGCGGCAACGCCATTCATGCTTCGACAGGTTCACCACGAAGGGCTTTGCCGGCAGGCGTGGGTCGGAATGTGGCGCAAGCAGGCGGACTAGCCGCCGGCGCAATCCGCCCCAAGGGGGCGCGCAAGCTTTGCAGACGGCGGAGGGCGCGGCGCTATTCCGCCCTGCGGTTCCACGTGTTGCTACGCTTTGCGCGCGTCTGCAACGAAGCGGGACCCGCGCCGGACCGGGTGTTGCGGCCTGCCGGCAGGCGTTTCGGTGATTCGGCGAAGGACTCGCAAACGTCGGACCGGCATGTTGCCCCGTCCGCAACATTGCGATCCACCCTTGCATGGGCGGGAAAGTCGCCCCTCTCTGACTGGCGAACGCGCAACGCCCAATTCGCACGGATTCCGGGGTAGGTCCCCAATGCCGTTAAAGAAAAAAGGAGCAACCGTGTCGCTGCGCGGCCACCAGGGGGCGCGGGCGTCTCGCCCGCGTGCGGCGCAGAAGACGCGGCCGGCGGGCGAGACGCCCGCCCCCCCAGGGATAAGCGCGCGCGTGGATTCGCCCTAACTTAACGGCATTGCGTAGGTCCCCGATATTCCGGTCGAGCGGGTAGCGGTCCGGCGCGCCGGGCAATTTGGCGGCTATGCTCCCGGCTCCCTGGTGTTGCGCGTGACA
>JAEUNN010001128.1 GCA_016791085.1 Rhodocyclaceae bacterium
AAACCCGTACACGAGCCACAGCAGCACGCCCAGCGTGAATAGCGCGTACATGCCCAGCGATATGTCGCGCGTGGAGCGCGTGGCAAGTATGCGGCGCGCCTGGGGGAAAAACGCGATCGTGGTGAGGGTGCCGGCGACCAGTCCTAGTGCTTCGGTAAGTATCTGCATGTTTGCCTGTTTCCTGAGTGCCGGGCGCGGCTGCGCCGGTCATGGTGACGCAAAACGCGCGCCACGCGCAGGCCCGCCGGGGGCGGTGGCGCTGCGCGGCGCGGCATGGGCCGGTCAGTCCGCATCGGCGCAGCAATCGCGGGCCGGCCCGGACTCGATGGCGGCCGCGCGCCCGGCGGCGATGCGCGCGATCGCGGCTTCCTGTTCGGCGACTTCCGCGGCATTCAGATGGAAGCGGATGTGCAGGCGGATTTCGTGCGTTTCCCCGGGGGCGAGCGGCACGGTGCGCCCTTGTGCGCGTTCAAATGAATACGGGTTCGGAAAATTCGTGCCGGGTTCTATGCCCAGCACGTAGCCGTCGGCGACGTCCGCGGTGTTTTTCCACAGCGTGAAACAGGGCAGTTCGTGCACGGCGTAGTGCAGGCTCACGCCGCGCGTGCCGGCGGCGTTTTTGAGCAGTACCGCGGTCTGGCCGCCGGCATCCGCGTACAGGCGCAGAAAATGCACTTCCTCCTGGAACCCGGCTTGCGGCGCGCTGGCGACATCCCACTGCGCCACGGCCGCCGCGGCGCGCGCGGTGCGCGGCACCAGGCGCTCGACCGGCGCGCACACGCGGCTGCCGGCGTCGAGCAGGGGCAGGCCGAAATTGATGTGGTAGAGCAGCTGGAATTGCGTGGCCAGTGCCGACAGATTGCTTACGCGGTCGATGATCGTGAAACCGGCCGCGCCCCATTGCGTGTGCAGGCGCGAGGCGAGGCGCAGTTTGGTGCCGTGCAGGCGCGCTTCATCGACCGCGCCGTCCACGTGTATGCCCAGTTCCGACGCGCCGGCAGCCAGCAGTTCGGCAGGACGATTGGCGATGCGGCCGTGCAGCGGGTAGGCGAGCGCGCCGCGCGCGTCGTGCTCGGGCGCACCATTGCTCGCCAGGCCGCAGCGGCACAGCATTTCGTCGAAGCCGTCCAGCCAGCCCAGGCCGGACGCTTCGTGCAGATTCACGAAAGCCGGATGCACCGGCCCGCGCACGGGCGATTGCCAGCCGAAAGCCGCGCCATCCACCCAGGCTTTCCAGATGCCCATGCCGCGCTGCGGCAGCAGCCACAGGCGCAGGCGGCCGTTGTCGATTTCGACGATTTCCACGCCTTCGGACAGGCCGCCGCTCAGTTTGAAGCGCCGGATCGGGCCGGCTTGGTGGCCGTCAGAATACTCGGCCGGGTTGGGTGTCGTGCTGTTTGTTGGGTACATGAGTTTCATTCGGGTTTGCCGCACACGATAGGCCCAGGGCCGGAAATTCCGGCGCGGGCATGGCGGACCGGGCAACGCAAGGGCTGAAAGTGGATACGGGTGAGGTCAGGAACCCCGGCCTGCGCCTGCCACCGAGGCGCGATGCGGCTTGGGGTTCGCACGCTCACCCCAAGCCGCGTTTGCAGCGCCGGCACGGATCACGCCGGCTGCTCCGCGTGCAGTTCCAGCACCCGGCGTGCGAATGCCGGATCGGACACCAGCGTGGATACCAGACCACCGCGCAGGGCGGCCAGCGCGGCCGGCGCGCGCCTTGGCTGCACGCCGGCCATCAGCACGCTGCCGCCCGCGCGTGCCACGCGCGCCAGGTCGTCGCGCGGCATCCCGGTGTGGTAATAGCCGCCCAGATCGACAGACTGACCGGCTTGCGTGATGTACATGCCGGCGATTTCGCCGGCCGCCTCGCGTTCCAGCAGGGCGTGCAGGCCGGACGGGATGGGCACGCGGGCGTTTTCGCTGAAATGCGGGCGCAGGCCGTCGCAGGTGCTCATCACGATGTCGGCCAGGCGCCAGTCGCCGGCCAGTTCCGCGCACAGCGGAGCGGTCGCCGCGCCGTGCAGGCTGTCCTCGCCGTAGGCGTACAGCGGCAGCGTGCGCGCGCTGCCGCCAAATTGCCGGGCCAGCAGGGCGGCGTTCAGGCTGGCTTCGTTCTTGGGGTCGGCCGCGCCTATGGTGCCGGTCGCGGGCAGCGCGACGAGGTTGGGCGCGATGGTGCGCGCGCTATCCAGCAGCGGCTGGTGCAGGCCGGCGTGGCTGCGCTCCAGCGCCGCCAGACGTTCCGGCACCGCGCCCAGCGCCAGCGCCAGTTCGTGCATTTCGCGGCCCCAGGTGAGGGCCACGCGCAAGTTCGCGCCGGCCGCGAGGCGCTCGCGGCTTTTTTGCGCGATCAGCCCGTGCAGATACCAGGCCGCACGCTCCACCAGCGCGTTCCAGGCGGTGCCGGCCGGCACCGCCTGCGCTTCGCCCTGGCCGTCCGTGCCGGCCAGGATCAGTTCCACGCCCCACAGCGCGCGGTAAGCCTGAACCAGCGTGGTGGGACTGGCCGAACCCAGTTCCATGCAGCGCGCCATGCGTTCGGCCCAGCGCGAGGCCGAGGCGGCGTCGTGCAGGCAGCTCACTTCATAGCCCGGTATGCGCGTGGTGCGCTCCAGCAGCTGTATGTCTGCCTCGTGCTCGCGCGATACGTGCGGATCTTCGAAAAACAGCAACTTGTGGCAGCGGCCCACGCGTACTTCTTCGGCAATCTGGATGTCGCCGCCGCGCGGTCCGCTGGGCTGGGCCTCGACCCAGGGGCGGGTGTCCAGTTTGCCGGACAGATCGGCCACGGCGCGCTTGAGCGCCGCGGTTTCCTGCAGCGCGCGCTCCAGCCGCGCGGGTTTGCGGCCCAGCGCCTGGAATAGCGCGGCTTCGTCTTCGGTTTCGTTCCAGCTGCGCGTGAGGCGCGCCGGATATTCGCCGTTCAATAGCGCGCCGGTCGTGCCGGTGGCCAGCCGGCGGCCGTAGCGCGCCAGCAAGTCGTGGTGCGCGGCCGCGAATTCGACCATGTCGCGCTTTTTCGAGTCGTGCGCGATCAAGGCGATGGTTTGTGCGGCCGGGTCGCCCGGCAGGGTTGTGAACAGCTTGCGCGCGAGCCCGGTATCGACGAAGTGCGCGCCCAGCGCGGGCGCGTCGCTTCCTGCTGCGCGCGTGGAAAACCAGGCGAGCGCATTCCATTCGGCAGCCGAGGCATGGGTGGCCAGAAAAGTCGTGCCGGTCACCACGCATTCGCGCTTGAGCGCCACGCTATCCGGCAGTAGCGAAGTGGGGTCGCGCGAATCCATGAAATAGATTACGCAGTCCATGGCGCGCGGCACATCCGCACGGCCATTCGCGACCACCCGGTCGGTCAGCGCGACGATGCCGCCCAGGCGCCCCGGCGGCAGCGCGTAAAGATACGGATAGTCGTGCAGCAAGCCGTGCCGCAGCAGCGCGCGGAACGTGCCTTCCAGCGCGTAAATGCGCGGCTGCTGCACCTCGCGCCAGTACGGCTCGAATTCCCGCACGAAGCGTATGAGCGGGCTGTCCGGCCCGTCGCGCAGCGCGCGGTTTGCGAATAGTCCCAGGGTTTCCTGCATTTTGTGTCTCCTCCTGCGCTTGCGGCTTCAGGTGCATGGCGCGACGTATGCGCTCGCCGGTGTTTGGTTGATTGCTCGTGGGCATGGCCGCTCGAGGCGGCCGGCTTGCCCGCTCCCCCAGCTACCTCGCCCGCGAGCGGGCGGGGGGAGCCGGATGGGCGGGTGGCCGGACAGCGCTTGCGGCACGGACCTGGCCGGCAGCCGGCCGCCAGCGGGGGCAACACCCCCGCCGCGGGCCGCGGCCGGCCGGGCGGACAAGCTGCCGGGTCCTCCACCCTTGCCTTGTCCTGTCCGCGGCGCGCGCGGCGCCGCTCCTCCTGCGGCCTTCCGCACCACGCCCGCCGTTGCGGCCGCCCGCAGCACGCAATGTCAAAGCGCGATACGCGTGCCCAAAAGCGCCAGGAACTGCGCCAGCCAGGCCGGATGCGCGGGCCAGGCCGGGGCGGTCACGAAATTCGCGTCGGTAATGGCGGCGTCGATCGCGATATCCGCGTATTCGGCGCCGGCCAGACGCACTTCGGCGGCACACGCCGGATAGGCCGAAATGCGGCGCCCGGCGATAATTTCCGCGCCGGCCAGCAATTGCGCGCCGTGGCAGATCGCCGCGATGGGCTTTTTGGCGGCCGCGAAATCGCGCACCAGCGCGACCAGTTGCTCGTTCATGCGCAGGTATTCGGGCGCGCGGCCGCCGGCGATCATGAGGGCGTCGTAATCGGTCACTTTGGTGCCTTCGAAATCCGCATTCAGCGTGAAGCGGTGGCCCGGCTTTTCGGTATAGGTCTGATCGCCCTCGAAATCGTGAATCGCGGTCTTGATGGTGTCGCCGGGACGCTTGCCGGGGCACACCGCATGCACCGTGTGGCCGACGGCCTGCAGCGCCTGGAACGGCACCATCGTTTCGTAGTCCTCGGCAAAATCACCTACCAGGAACAGAATTTTCTTTGCAGCCATGATTGCTCTCCTCTATGGGTACTACAGTTGAACGCCGGGCTTGTTGCCCAGCGCGGTTTTGACGCGCTCGATGAGCGCCGTCGTGGATGCGTCGTGGGCGCGCTGTTGCGGCGCCCCGGCCAGTTCGCCGTAAATGCGTTTGCCCAGTTCCTTGCCCAGTTCGACGCCCCACTGGTCGTAGGAATTGATGCCCCACACCGCGCCCTGCACGAACACCTTGTGCTCGTACAGCGCGATGAGCGCGCCCAGGGTGTGCGGCGTGACGGCGTCCAGCAACAGGGTGTTGGACGGCACATTGCCCGGGAAGGCGCGGTGCGGCGCGAGGCGTTCGGCCGCCTCGGGCTCCAGGCCGGACGCGATCAGTTCGCGCCGCGTGGCGTCCCAGTCGCGCCCGGTCATGAGCGCTTCGGCCTGGGCGAGCATGTTGGAATGCACGATGCGCTGGTGTTCGGGCAGGCCGCCCGCCGCATCCAGCACGCCTATGAAATCCACCGGCACGCGCTGCGTGCCCTGGTGCACCAGCTGGAAAAATGCGTGCTGGCCATTGATGCCCAGATCGCCCCATACCACCGGTCCGGTGCCGTAATCGACCGGCTCGCCGGACAGATCGACGCGCTTGCCGTTGCTTTCCATGTCGAGTTGCTGGATATAGGCCGGCAGCCGTGCCAGGCGCGCGTCATAGGGTGCGATGAGCTGCGTGCCGGCATCGAGGAAATTGCGGTTCCAGATGCCCAGCAGTGCCAGCAGCACGGGCAGGTTGGTGGCCAGCGGCTCGTTGCGGAAATGCGCGTCCATGGCCGCCGCGCCGGCCAGCAGCTGGCGGAAGCCGGTTTCGCCCAGCGCCAGCATGATGGGCAGCCCGATCGCGGACCACAGCGAATAGCGTCCGCCCACCCAGTCCCAGAAGCGGAAGGTGCGCTTGGGCGCGAAGCCCAGCGCCGCGGCCGCGGGCGGATTGGCCGTGACGGCGACGCAGCGCGCCTGCGCGGCCGCCTCGCTGCCCAGCGCGCGCGCCAGCCATTGTTGTACGGTCGCGTAATTGGCCAGGGTTTCCTGGGTCGTGAAGGTTTTGGAGGACACCACGACCAGCGTGTGCGCCGGGTCTATGCGCTTCAACACGCGCAGCACCGCGCTGGAATCCGGGTTGGACAGGAAATGCAGCCGCAATCCGTCCGGCGCCAGTTCTTCCAGCGCTTCGCAGACCAGGCGCGGGCCGAGGTCGGAGCCGCCTATGCCTATGTTTACGATGTCGCGCAGCGGGCGGCCGTCCACCCCGGCCGCGCGCACGGCGCTGGCGAATTGGCCCATGCGCGCCAGTTCGCGTTCCACGTCGGCGGCCAGGTCGTCATTGGCGGCGCCGCCGGCACCCGCGGCCGGCCGGCGCAGCGCCGTATGCAGCACTGCGCGGCCTTCCGTGGAATTGATGGCGCGGCCCGCGAACATGGCGTCGCGGCGTGCCTCGACGCCGCGCTCGGCGGCTAGTTGCAGCAGCAGTTCCAGCGTTTCGGCCGTCACCAGCTGTTTCGAATAGTCGAGAAAAATGCCGGCGCGCTCGAGGCTGTAAGTCGCCGCGCGTGCCGGGTCGCGCTGAAACAGTTCGGCCACCCTGGCCGCCTGCATTTCGCGGCTATGTTGTTGCAGGCGCTGCCAGGGCGCGGATCGTGTCAATGTACTCATGCTTGCTGTCCTTAATTTGATCGGTGTTGCATCGCTATCTGGACTAAGTCGTATGCGGCGCGGCCGCTCACCACCAGGCTTCCACCTGCAGGCCCACCGTGGAGCCGTGCGTCTTGCCGCCGAATACGCCGGACGAAGACAGCGAGGCGATCGCGAAATCCGGCGTGTTGCCGGCGGCCAGCGCGGCGGCCACGTTGGCGTCGGCGGCCGTGCGGGCGGCGTCGTTCCAGCGCGCATAGGTGTAGAACAGGCGCAGTTCCGGGCGCGACCAGAAGCCGGGCGCGGCGGCCAGCGTGGGGGCGATGGTGAATTTGGTCAGGCTGCGCGCGTCGCCGCCGGAAGGTTTCACGCGGTCGTGACCCAGTTCGGCCTGCAGCTTGATGTGCTCGGTCCAGCCATAGGTCACGCGGCCGCCCAGCGAAGTCCATACCTGGTCAGGCGCGCTGTCGGAGCGGTCTTTCTGATATACGGCCGTGAGCATGCCGCCCAGTTTGGGCGTGAGTTGCGCGTATATGCCTTCCACCAGGCGCACGCGGCGCACGTCGCTGCCATTGGTGAGGTCGCCCGTGCTGCCCAGACCTATGCCGGGACCCACGCCAAATTGCAGCGCGAGCTTGTTCCAGCCGTCGCCGAACAGTTTGGTCTGGCGATGCTGTACGGTGAACGCCCAGCCGTTGTGGCGGCCCGGCACCTGGCTGTCGGCGCGCACGATGCTGGCCCCGAGTTCCAGGCTGCCGTTGGGGTTTAGTCCTATGCCGCGCAACTGGATGTCGTGGCGGCTGGCGGCATCCTTGGAGTTGGGCGTGTCCTTGCGCAGCAGCGCGTAAGACAGTTTAAGTCCGCCTATGTCGTAATCTTCGATGCCGCCGCCGTAGCCCTGCGGGTTCCAGTAAAAAAAGTCGGTGATGTGGACATCTTCACGCTTGTAGTAGCGCCGCCCCATCCAGGCATTGCCGCCTTTAAGTTCCGGGATGTTGTCGGCCTGCACATAAATCTGCGCGAGCTGGGTGTCGCCGCTGCCCTTGGTCAGGCTGCCCTGGTCCGAGGTCGGGTTGAACACCGACAACATGGCGTGGGCCGT
>JAEUNN010001162.1 GCA_016791085.1 Rhodocyclaceae bacterium
CGCTCCTTGGCGACCGCGGCCGATTTCGGCTTCTGGCCGAACAGCATAGACAGCAGGGACATGCCTACCTCCCACCGAACAGGCGTTTCAACAGCCCCGGCTTTTCGTACTGGACGAAGCGCAGGTCGCGCTGTTCGCCCAGGAAACGCGCCACCACGTCGGAATAGGCGGCGGACACGTCAGAGCCGTTCATGTGTATGGCAGGGATGCCCTGGTTGGACGCCTGCAGCACGATTTCGGATTCCGGGATCACGCCTATCAGCGGGATGCGCAATATTTCCTGCACATCCGTGTAGGTGAGCATTTCGCCGTCCAGCGCGCGCTTGGGCGAATAGCGCGTGACCAGCAGGTGTTCGCGCACCGGCTCGCCGCCGGCCTGGGCGCGCCGCGACTTGGCCTGCAATATGCCCAGGATGCGGTCCGAATCGCGCACCGAGGACACTTCCGGATTGGTCACGATGACCGCTTCGTCGGCGAAAGTGAGCGCCATGACCGCGCCGCGCTCTATGCCGGCCGGGGAATCGCACACGATGTAGTCGTAACCCATTTCGCCCAGGGCCTGCAGCACGCGCTCCACGCCTTCTTCGGTGAGGGCGTCCTTGTCGCGCGTTTGCGAGGCCGGCAGCACGAACAGGTTGTCGCAGTGCTTGTCCTTGATGAGCGCCTGGTGCAGGTTGGCTTCGCCGTTGATCACGTTGATGAGGTCATAGACGACGCGGCGCTCGCAGCCCATGACCAGGTCGAGGTTGCGCAGTCCCACGTCGAAATCGATGACTGCGGTTTTTTTGCCCGCCAGCGCAAGGCCGGAGGCGAATGCGGCGCTGGAGGTCGTCTTGCCGACGCCGCCCTTGCCGGATGTGACGACTACGATGCGTGCCAAAAGATGTCTCCCGCAAAGTTCAGGTGAGTTTCAAAGATTGGATTTCTAGTTTTTGCTGGCCGTCCGCCGCGGTCTGCAGCACCACCTGTACCGGCTGGCGCGCATGTTGTCCGGCGAGCGCGGCATCCACGCTGCGGTATATGCCGGCGATGGATACCAGTTCGGCCTCGAAACAGGTGCACAGGATGCGCGCCGTGGCATCGCCGCGCGCGCCGGCCAGTGCGCGGCCGCGCAGCGGCGCATAGACGTGGATGTTGCCGTCGGCGATCACTTCGGCGCCGGCGCTCACCATGGCCAGCAGCACCAGGTCGCGCCCACGTGCATATACCTGCTGACCGGAGCGCAGCGGCTTGTCCACGATCATGGCGCCCGGTGCGCCGGGCGTGACCGGCCCGGCCGCGGCGGCAGAAGCCGGCGCCGCCTCGGCCGCGGCGGGGGGCGCGGCCGGCTCGGGCTCGGCAGCCGGGGCCGGCGTCCTTGCGGCCGGCGCGCGCCTTGCGGCTTCGGGCGGCAGCACCAGATAGCCGGCGCTGCGCGCGCCTTGCGCCGCCTGCTCGCCCACGTTGCGCACGCCGTACATGTTGAGGCCGTGGCGCGCCAGTATCCGGGCCAGTTCGCGCCAGTCCGGCGCGCTGCCGTCGGGCAGGGCGGCGGCGTCCACGATGGTGGGGTCGCCGGCGAAAAAATCCGTCGCGTCGCCCAGTTTGGCCGACAGTTCGCGTGCGATCAGGTCCAGGTCGGGGCTGGATATGGCGGCGCGCATCGCCTGGACGCTGACGCCTTTAAGTTCTATGGCCGGCATGCGGGTTGTATGACTGGAAAATGCCGAGAATGTGTATGGTTTGCCGGGCGGTCGGATGGCAGCCAGGGCTGCCGGCGTTGCGCCTCATGGTCTGGACTGTGTGCATCGATGCGCCGGCGTGGCCGCGACCCTTTCCGGCGCGCACCGGGCTGCGTGTTTTTTTACCCCGCTCGAATGCGCGCAAGTCTAGCCGTGCCTGAGACTTTGAACAAGCCTCGCGGTCGGCTGGCGGCGCGATTTTTCGCCCGCGGCGGGGACTAGGTGCGCGCCGGGCGGCGCCGGCCGCGCCACACGCCGGCCAGCACGGTCAGCACGAAAACCGCCAGCGCGGCGGCATTGCCGGCGGCGCCCGCCTGACGCCAGACCATGTCTCCGGCCAGGCCGGCGGCGACGCGCAGCGCCAGCGAGGCGTGCAACAGCGCGAGCGGCAGGTAGAACAGCGCATGCCAGGGCAATTTGATGCGCGCCACGGCCGGAATGATGATGGGCGCGTGGCCGAACACCATGGACAGCACGAACCCCAGCGCCAGCGCATGCAGCGCGGCATCGCGCCAGGCGTGGCCGGCGGCGAAGGCGCCGGCCAGCCCGAACAGGCCGGCCGCCAGCAGCCAGAAATAGCCGGCCAGCAGGCATACCGCGATATAGCGCGTGAGGCCGGCCTGGCGCACCGTGCGGCGCGCGATGTCGTGGCGCAGCAGCCATAGCGCGAACAGCGCCAGCGCCGCCGCATAGGGCAGCCAGCCCAG
>JAEUNN010001177.1 GCA_016791085.1 Rhodocyclaceae bacterium
ACATCGCATGCTCACGCCGTCAGGCAGGGGCAGGGCATGGCCGGCCGGCGCGACACAAAATTCCGCATAGCCGCCGCCCGGTACGAGCGCACAGACTGCGTCGCCCGGCTGCCAGGCATCGACTCCCGGCCCCAGCGCCGCCACGCGGCCCGCAACTTCCAGTCCCAAAATCGGCGAAGCGCCCGGCGGCACCGGATATTTGCCCTGACGCTGCAGCACATCGGGGCGATTGACCCCGGCCGCATGCACTTCGATCAATATTTCGCCCGCGCCCGGCACCGGCCGCGGGCCCTCGGCCAGGCGCAGCGACTGTGCCGAAGCATCCGGACCAAATTCGATATGGCGCATCGCCAGCCTCCGCGAACCTTGGTGAGGCCGCAACTTTACTCCGCCCTGCGCTGCACGGCACAAATGAAAATCCCCGCCGCGGCGGGGATGATGGTGCCCTGAACGGGAGTTTCAGGCCGGGCGCTTGGCGCTTTTGCCCGCCACCGGCACGCTGGCAACCTTGTTGATGGCGGCCAGATTCGATTCCGCAATCGACGTAACCTGCTTGAACGCGCGGTTCAGATTGTCGTAGGCCGCTTCACCGGCCGCGAGTGTTTGTTGCACTGCAGAAACCGCCGCTTCGGACCCCACCGGCGCGGATTTCGCGAGATTTTCCAGCACTGCGGCAAGCGACTTCGCCAGTTCCGCGCGCTGCTGTTCGAGCTGGCGCGAGGCCTCCTGCTGGGTCTGGGCCAGAACCTGCTGCACGCTTTGCGCATAGGCCATGACCTTCTCGAAATTCGGCCGGCCGAGCGACTGCTGCAGCGCCAGCGCGGCTTGCGGGTCCTGCACGGCGAGTGCCGAGCGAACCACCGTGCCGGCTTCTTCGAGCGCCGCACGGGCGGTGTGCAGATTGAGCGCGCTCAGTCGTTCGGCGCCGGCAAACCCGAGTTTTGCCAGTGCAAGTACCGATTCAAGATTGGCCTGCACCAGTTCAGCAACTTCCTGGGCGGCGGGGAATTGAGCTTTCATCAACTATCTCCGAGTTAGATTTTTGTGCGATGCAACATAGGCACCATTATAGGGACGGCGGACTGCCTGTCAAGCATTTTTGGTGCGCCGCAACAAAAATCGCACCGAATTTGTGCGGCGCTTGCGCACTGCGGGGCGGAACAGCCGTTGCGCGGCGTGATAGATTCAAGCCCGTCACGCGTCAAGAGGAGCCAGGCCATGCTCGCCACCGTCACCGTGCGCTATTCCGTAGAGCGCGAGTACCAGATACATCCGCCGCAGGAGGCCATCCTGCGCATGGCCGGCGATGCCGCAAGAAACTGGCTGGACGAACAGTTCGAGGCGCTGGAGTGTGAGCCGACCAATCCGGTCGGCAAAATTCTGCTGCTCGACCAGTTGCTCGATATTGCGCGCTATGGCGGCGAGCCGCATTTCCGCGCCGCCGACGCATGGGCCCACAGCTTTGCGGCCGCGGCGCTGGCGGTGCGGCGCACGCCCACGGTGCTGGTGGATATCGGCGCCTGGAGCGTCAGTTAGGCCGCTCGCGCGGGAAATTGCCGGCGCCGGCGCACTGCCGGTCGTGGCCCAAAGTCAGCGCAGGCTGGCGATCGCGGTTTTCGTACAAGGCCGTATTTGCGGTCGTGCGCGCAATGTCCGCTTCGAGCCTGATGTAGTTGTCCGCGGAGCGGCCACGTTCAGTCTCGGCCGGCCAGGCCCCGGGGCCATGCCGGCAACCGCCCGGCGCGATCTTCATGGTCGCCTGGTTTCCTCCCGTTTTTCATCCTTGGCCCGGCGGCGCGCAGTCGGCCGCCCCGGAGCCGCCACGCGCGCGCCTCGCACGCCGGTGCAAAATAGCGCTTCCGCCCGCAATCCGCCGCGCCATGCATACACCGCCCCGCCGCTACAAGTATTTCGATTTCGTCATGGCGGCATTCGTGACCGTGCTGCTTTGCGCCAACGTGATCGGTCCCGCCAAGGTCGCGCAAATCGACTTCCCGCTGCTGGGCGTGGTGACTTACGGGGCCGGGGTATTGTTTTTTCCGGTGTCCTACATATTCGGCGACATACTGACCGAGGTATATGGCTACGCGCGCGCGCGCCGCGTGGTGTGGGCCGGCTTTGCCGCGCTGGCATTCGCCAGCCTCATGAGCTGGGTCGTGGTC
>JAEUNN010001203.1 GCA_016791085.1 Rhodocyclaceae bacterium
GGTAGACATGATCGCCGCGCTGGAGCCCACGTTCGGCGGCATCAACCTGGAAGACATCAAGGCGCCGGAATGTTTTTACATCGAACGCCAGTTGCGCGAGCGCATGAGCATACCGGTGTTCCATGACGACCAGCACGGCACGGCCATCGTCGCCGCGGCGGCGGTGTTGAACGGCCTGCGCTATGTCGGCAAGGATGCCGCGTCGGTCAAACTGGTGTGTTCCGGCGCCGGCGCCGCCGCGCTGGCCTGTCTGGACCTGCTGGTAAGCCTGGGCTTGCGCCGCGAAAACATGTACGTGTGCGACAGCAAGGGCGTGGTGGGCGCGCGCGGGCGTACCGACAAGCTGGACCCGAGCAAGGCGCGCTATGCGCAGGACACGGATTTGCGCAGCCTGGGCGATGTCATGTCGGGGGCGGACATTTTCATGGGCCTGTCCACGGGCGGCGTGCTGACTCAGGACATGGTGAAAGCCATGGCGCCGCGACCCATCATTCTGGCCATGGCCAACCCGAATCCGGAAATTCTGCCCGAGGACGCGCATGCCGCGCGGCCGGACGTGATCATAGGCACGGGCCGTTCGGATTATCCGAACCAGGTCAACAACGTGCTGTGCTTCCCGTTCATATTCCGCGGCGCGCTGGATGTGGGCGCGACCACCATCAACGAAGAAATGAAGCTCGCCACGGTACGCGCGATCGCCGACCTGACGCACGCCGAAATTCCCGCCGAGGTGGCCAGCGCCTACGGGGCCGAAGGTTTGCGCTTCGGGCCCGAGTACCTGATTCCCAAGCCTTTCGATCCGCGCCTGATCGAGCGCATCGCACCTGCGGTGGCGCGCGCCGCCATGGATAGCGGTGTGGCGCGGCGGCCCATCGCCGATCTGGACGCCTATCGCATGCGCCTGCGGCGCTTCGTGTATCAGTCCGGATCGAGCATGGAACCGCTGTTCGAGACGGCGCGCAAGGCCCCCAAGCGCGTGGTGTTCGCGGAAGGCGAAGAAGAGCGCGTGCTGCGCGCCGCCCAGATCGTGATCGACGAAGGACTGGCACGTCCGATACTGATAGGGCGTCCCGAGGTGATACGGGCGCGCGTGGAAAAATTCGGTCTGCGCCTGGATATCGGCAACGACTGCGAATGCATAGACCTGCTCGACAATGCGTTCTACGAAACGGCCTGGGAAGAGTATTTCGAACTGGTCAAGCGCAAGGGGCGCAGCCGCAACCTGGCGCGCGCGGAAATGCGCACGCGGCCCACGCTGATCGGCTGCATGCTGGTGCGGCGCGGCCTGGCCGACGCCATGTTGTGCGGCACCTACGGCACCTATTGGGATCACCTGGGCTATGTGCGCGACGTGATCGGCCTGCGCGAAGGCGTGCATACGCTCGCCGCGATGCAGATGCTCATCCTGCCCGGACGCCAGCTGTTCATGTGCGACACGCACGTGAATCAGGATCCGGATGCCTCGCAAATCGCCGAAATGACCTTGCTGGCGGCCGAAGAGGTGCGCCGCTTCGGCCTCACGCCCAGTGTCGCGCTGCTGTCGCACTCGAGTTTCGGTACCACCGATGCGCCCTCGGCACTAAAGATGCGCGAGGCGCTGGAAATCGTGCGCGCGCGTGATCCGGAACTGGCCATAGATGGCGAAATGCAGGGCGATGCGGCGTTGTCGCCGGCCATCCTGGAGGACCGCTGCCCGGGTTCGACCTTGCGGCGCGAAGCCAATCTGCTCGTGATGCCGAATGTGGACGCCGCCAACATTGCGTACAACCTGTTGCGCGTGGCGGCCGGCGGCGGCATTACGGTGGGCGGCATGTTGCTGGGCGCGGCACGGCCCGTGCATATCATGACGCCCTCTTCGACGGTGCGGCGGCTGGTCAATATGACCGCGGTGGCGGTGGTGGACGCCGGCTCGCAGCGCTGAGCGACCAGTGCGCCGCCGCAGACGGGTTTGCGGCGGCGCGCCCGACCCGCGCCGCGCTCAGGCGGCGGGGCTGCCGCACACCGCGCAGCCCGGGTCGCGCGGCAGTTGTATGGCACGCCATTCCATGGCCAGGCCGTCGAGCAGCAGCAGCCGGCCGGCCAGGGTTTGGCCGCAGCCGGCCAGCAGCTTGAGCGCCTCGGCCGCCTGGACCGTGCCTATGATGCCCGTGAGCGGCGCAAATACGCCCATCACCGCGCAGCGGATCTCCTCCACCGATTCGCCTTCGGGAAACAGGCAGTGGTAGCAGGGGTGGGCCGCGTCGCGCGTGTCGAATACCGCCACCTGGCCGTCGAAACGGATGGCCGCGCCGCTCACCAGCGGGCGGCCATGGCGCACGCAGGCGCGGTTCACGGCGTGGCGCGTCGCGAAATTGTCGGAACAGTCCAGCACCACGTTGGCCAGACGCACCTGTTCGGCAAGGGCTTCGCCACTGAGTCGCTCACACAGCGCGATGACTTCTATTTCCGGGTTCAGCCCGAGCAGGGTATCGCGGCCGGAATCGACCTTTGCGCGCCCCACGGAAGCCGTGGTATGCAAAATCTGGCGCTGCAGATTGGTCAGGTCCACCGTATCGCCGTCGGCCAGCACGATGGTGCCCACGCCGGCGCTCGCCAGATACAGGGCGGCCGGCGAGCCCAG
>JAEUNN010001205.1 GCA_016791085.1 Rhodocyclaceae bacterium
TAGATTTGTTGCGCCGCGCAAAGCCCGGCCCCGGGCGTTTCGCGCCGGGGCGGCATGGCGGCGCCGCAGTATTTCGCCCAGTTCCGAGCCAATTTCCAGAGGAGTGAAGCATGAACCGCAACGATGTGACCGAAATGATCGTGACCGCCAGGCTCAGGAAGGGCATCAAATGGGCCGAACTGGCCGAGCGCGTGGGCAAGTCCAAAGAATGGACCACCGCCGCGTTGCTGGGTCAGATGACCTTGAATGCCGAACAGGCGGCGGCCGTGGGCCTGGCTCTGGATTTGCCCGAAGAAGCCGTGCAATTGCTGCAAACCGTGCCGTACAAGGGCTCGCTGCCGACCGCGGTGCCGACCGATCCGCTCATTTACCGTTTTTACGAACTCATCAGCGTGTATGGCACGACGTTCAAGGCGCTCATCCACGAGGAATTCGGCGACGGCATCATGAGCGCGATCGACTTCGACATGGACTTGCAGCGCCTGCCCGACCCCAAGGGCGACCGCGTGAAAATCGTCATGAGCGGAAAATTCCTGCCGTACAAGTCCTATTGATACGGCCGCGCCAGGGCGCCCGGCTGCGCGCCGGTCCGGACGGCTCGTTCGTGCGCCCGCGCGGGTGCCCGTCGCGTTGCACGCGGGCACCCGGGCGCGGTGCCGGCAGCCTTATTTGCGCGCGCGGTACCGTCTGCGGGCGCCGCGCAGGCCCCATAGTCCGAGCAGTGCCAACAAACCGCTGGAAGGTTCCGGCACGAAGTCGAACGCGGTTTCCATGCGCGTGGAGCCGTCGGACGGTATCCAGCTTTGTCCGCCATCCATGCTCAGTTCGGTAAACACGTCGAAAAAGCTGGTCAGGTGATTACCCCTGAGCACCGTCTGGCCCGTGCTGGGACGGTTGGGGTCGATGCGCACCAGGAAGCCAGGTGGCAACAGAACCGCGTCGATAGGGATGAGGCCAGGGTCGTTTCCGCCATCCACGTCCAGCCGGGTGAGCTGCGTGTCATAGAAGGTGGCGCCGCCTTCGACGCGGTTGAACGCTACCCGCGCAGTGGTTGCCGCGAAGGCCAGGAAGTTCACCCCATCGACTTCGATTTCCAGGAAGGAGTCGAACGAATCGTCGGTGAACGCGCCGGCCACGCTGGGCGGCAGCGGTGAGCAGCGGCGGAACGAACTATGTATGGGATTGTTGAAGTTGACGCCTCCATAGCTGTGCAGTGCGGCTTCATACGGCGAGGGCGGCGGCACGCAGGGCGGCAGCGCGCCGCGATTGCCGTAAATGTACTGTATGCCCGTAATGTCGTCGGCCGTAAGCGTGCGGCGCGCGCCGGCATAGAACGGGTTCATGACCGCACCGGGGACGGAGGAGTGCCCCAGTCCCAGCGAATGGCCCAGTTCGTGCAGTAGCACCGTGAACAGGTCGAAATCCGCATCGGCGGTGGTGTCGGTGGGATCGTCGGCCCAGATATGGCCATTGTCCACGTGCAGGTCGCCGGATTGGCTCACCCCATTCACGGGCGGGAAAAACGCGTGTGCCAGCACCGTGGGCGCGGTAATGTTGCCGGCGGCGAGGCGTATGTCACCGAACGGGCCGAGCAGTGCGCGCGGATCGGCCGGCGCGGCGTTCGTGGGTACGCCGTTGTCGCCCACCACGCCGAGGTTGGTCAGATTGGTCTGCGCCGCCCACAGCGCGAATGCCTGCTGCACCATGTCCAGTTCGTTCTGTGGAACCAGCGCCATGAAGTCGGTCGATAGGCCGATGTGGCCGCCGTCCAGCGTAGAGCCGGCCGGCGTCACGCTGAACGATGCTTCGCCCGGCGTGCCATAGGGGACGCCGGGCCCCCACTTGGTTCCGACCGAACCCAGGGACCACGCCTGCGCGCTGCCTGGCGCCAGACCTGCCGCAGCCGCGGCCAGCCCGAGCGCGAACAGTGCGCCTGCGCCCCGTCCCTGTAGTGCGTCTGTTCCCGCCTGCTTGATCCGGCTGCCGTCATGTTGCGGGCAAGCCCTTTGTTTCGTGTATCGCATGCTTTTTCCCTCCAGCCTTTTTGGCGCCATGGTGCGCCGACCATCGATGCCCTTTGGCACACTCGTCACGCCACCGTGGGAGTGCTTTCCGTTGTGCGGTCATGCGGCCGCATTGCACAAACCACCAGTCTTATGAACCTGCCCTCCTTTCCAGCACGGCCCGGCCGGCAGGACGGATCTGCTGCGCCGGCGCGGCCACGGGCCAAGCTTGCCTGCTGAAACTTCATTCAGTTGCTAACCGGGCGATAACCTTAGCTTGTTAATGAGTGACTTGCCGGCGCATGGGCCGGGGCAATCGGGCTGAATAGTGTCGTGTAATGTTTTTCGACAATGCGCGTTGCGGATGTCACCGTTGGCGCGTGTGCAGCGCCTTGCGCAAGCTGAAAAAGTAATCTGGTTGCCGGTCAGAGGCCGAAATAAATGCCTTGCCGCTGTACGCGCCAGTCTTGCGCCGCGATATCGGGTACCGAAGCAAGCATGGTGCCATGCGGTGCAATGAGTTGATTTGGATCGGAATGCTTGTTGGGCGACATGTCAATGCCGGTGTCTGATGTAAACTAAGTCGACAGTTGCGCGGGCCAGCTGCCGGACTCATTCCGCTACATGGTGCGTACTAATGATTCACTAACATGTTTCTGGTAATCGCCTCCACGCGTTGTTGCGGCGGCAGAAAGGCATGGGTATCTACCGCGCACAAGCCGAGCGGCGATTACCCCGGCGTGCGCATCGAACGGCGCTGACCGTGCCGGCCTGCGGCGCCCGCCCGGCCGGCTAACGTGCACGCCGCCAGCTACCCCGTCCAGGGCGGGGTCGGCCGGCCGTTTGTGGCATGATGCCCGCTGCGTTCGGCGCGTGCCGGCGCAACCCACCGTGAAGGAGCCGCCGCCATGAACTTGCATGCGCTATTGGGTACGGAACTTCCCCTGAT
>JAEUNN010001220.1 GCA_016791085.1 Rhodocyclaceae bacterium
ACCAACGTGCCATTCAATCTGATGAACTGCAAGTCTTTCCCGACGCTCAGTTCCAGTTCGCGTATCAGGTTTTCGTCTTTCCAGGCGCGGATGGTGCCGGCGATGTGGCGGGAGATGCCGGCGCGCAGGTCGCCGGCGAGGGCGCGGACGGTGGATTCGAGGTGGTCGTCGATGGAAGCACGCAGCGCGGCATTGCTGGCGAGGGTGTCGCCCAGGGCAGCTGCGGCGTGGGTGATGTGCTGTTTGAGGCGTGAATTCGGGTGCGCCAGATCATGCTGCAGCCAGGTTTTCATGTGCTCCCACAGCTCGCCTAAATATTGCGCCAGCGCGGGGTGCGACAGCAGTTCCTGCTTGATGCCGGCAATTTTTTCCTGCAAGCGCGCGTCGTGCTTCAGGCGGGTGATGAAGTCGGCCACGGTTTCGTCGAAATCGCGCCGGCGCGGATGGTTCGGGTCGTCGGCGATTTCGTGCATCCAGCCGTTCAGGCCGCGCACGATGGCGGTGGCGATTGCCTGGCTGAATTGTGCCGGGTCGGCAACAAAGCCTATGGCTTTCAGTATGAGCGGGTATTCCTTGCCGGCGACTTCGACGATCATGCGCGCGATGGTTTTCTGCACATCCGCGCCGTCCAGCCACAGAGCCGTTTTACGCAGGCTTTCGTCGAGCAGCTCCTGGTGGCGGTTGTCCGCGGTCAAGGTGTCCAGGAGCTGGCCCGCGGTGCGCGACATGTCTATGGTTTCGAGCCGGTTTCGGATTGCATCCGCAAGCAGTGTGCGCACGCGCTCGTCATCGATGAAGTCCAGCGCTCCGGCCAGCGCCGTGGTCAGCTTGTCGCCGACCTGGACGGCGTTTTCCTGGCGTTGCAGCCATGTGCCGATGCGGGCGGCGGGGTTGATGCCGCGCAGTTTCTGCACCAGAGTTTCGGTGGCGAGGAAGTTGTCGCGGATAAATTCCGCTAGGTTGTCGGCAACACGGTGCTTGTTCTTCGGGATGATGGCGGTGTGTGGTATCGGCAGGCCCAGCGGGTGGCGAAACAGGGCCACCACGGCGAACCAGTCGGCCAGGGCTCCAACCATTGCCGCTTCCGAGAACGCGGCAATCCAGCCCCAGACGCCCGTGGTGTGCTGTGCCCGAGCAAGGATGAAAAGCCCGGTCACCGCCACCAGCAGGCCGGTGGCCAACCAGCGCATGCGGGCAAGTTGCCGGGCCTTGTCGCCGGTGCTCTGTCCCGCCCGCAGCGCGGCCAATGCATCGGACGTTTCGGGGCTCATTGCAGCGCCTCGCCTTCGGGTGGCCCGGCGTGCCGCGGCGCGGTGACGGTCGATGCATCCACACCACCGTATATGACGCTCATGATGACCGGGAAGTATTCGTCGGTGAGGCTCACGTTCAAGTTGAGCAAGCGTCCGAACATGGCCGAAGTAAGTTCTGCGTCCACCAGATCGACGCAACTGCGGAAGCTCATGTTGCCGTCCCGCATGTTGAGTACGAAACTGCCGGCGGCAAATTCGTAATTCAGCCGCGCGATCGCCTCGGCCGCGGCCAGGCGGCGCGGAGCCGGTACTTTGGCAGGCAGGCGGGACTCGACCGTGACCCGCCGCACCTCGGGGTCGTCGTCGATAGCGATCAGGACCTGCCAGGTGCAGTGGTCGCCGGTTACGGAACCCGCGAACAGGGTGCCATCAGACTCGGCGTCGAAACGCCAGTCCCCTTCGGCGAGATATTCGCTTATGGTGTGGAACAAGGCGGAGGGAGGATTCATATTCATGAGCGGTCGTTGTTCTCGTTGAGGTTGACTCCAATTAAATGGAGGATGAAAGTTCCGGTTACAAGGGCCGCCAGGATGGCCCAGCCCACTTGTTCTCCGCCGAACAGGAACAGAAAGAACATCAGGCTGCCGCCATAGGCGATGACCACGACGGCGAGGGTGACGATGGCCGCCACGTACAGGACGGCCAAGCCTATGCAGGCAATCAGCGCGAACGCGGCAAGCAGGAAAAGCACCAGCCCCATGGCTCAATTTTCCGTTCCCGGGCTGTCGTAACGGCGTGCCGCTTCGCGCAGGCGCGCCGCCATGCGCGCGCGCAATGCCGGTGGAGCAAGCACTTCAACGGCATCGCCAAAGCCCAGCAGCCACCATTCCAGTTGCTGGGTCAGAAGCACGCCGGCGGTAATTCGCAGGCGCCCGTCGGGCAGGGTGTCCAGGGTTTGGTCGCCGGCCAGGGGCGTTTCCTCCAAGTGGCTG
>JAEUNN010000038.1 GCA_016791085.1 Rhodocyclaceae bacterium
TGTAGCTGAAACTGGCTCCCAGGCCGCTCAGGCTGGCCGCCAGGGTGGCCACGTTGTTGCCGCTATTTGCGAGTATCGAACTCGACTGTGCGCTTACTGCCAGCTTGTCCGCAACGACCGCCGCGCCGACTTCCATCACGCCACCGGTTGACGCATCGAGCGCCACCGTGCCTGTTGTCGCGCTCGTGGCACCCGCTCCGCCGGTACTTAGGTCTCGCAAAAGGTTGATACTGCCAAAGGCCAGGGCGGTCAGGCTTATGTTGCCGCCGTTGGTGCTGATTCCGCTCGTCGCTCCGACCACCGTGACGTTCAGGCTATCGGCGTCCGTGTAAGCGAAACCGGCATTCAGATTGCCGATGTTGCCAGCCAGGCTAGAAACATTGTTGCCACTGTTGCTCAGATTGACTGCAGCCGCCGCGCGCACCTCGAGTCGATCGGCAACGATGGCCGCGCTGCCGGACTCGCTCACGCCGCCGCCGGCCGACGTATCCAGCAGCACCGTGCCAAGCGCCGCGCTGCTTGCGCCGGCGCCGCCGGTGCTTAGGCTGCGCGCCAGGCTGATATTGCCGGTACCCGATGCGGTCAACGATATGTTGCCGCCAATCGTGCTGACGCCGTCCATGCCGGAAACCAGGCCAACCGTAAATCCATCCGCATCGCGATAGATGAAATTCGCACCCGGTACGCTCACATTGGCCGCCAGGATGTCGACGTCATTCGCGACGCTGTCAAGACTTGCCCCGGTACCCGCATCGACCCGCAGGGACTGCGCGCTCACGCTTCCCGTTACGGACTCGGCCACGTCGGCGGCAGTGCTCAATCTGACCGCCGTCCCCTGTACTGCCGCATTCAGATCGATGCCGCCGCCAGCGGACAAATCCACGCTGGCGCTTGCACTCAACGGCGCGTCGATACTGAGGCGCCCGCCCGTCGCCTGGAAAGTCAAGTTTGTACCGCTTGCGCCGGCAGCCTGACGGCCAGCTACCGTCACCGTGCCTACGCTGAGCGGTCCGGCCGCGCGGGTCCATTGCGTAAAGCCCGCCACGACCGAAGGATCGGCGCCGAACTGGGCCGTGCTCAGGCTGCCCAGGCTGCCTATGAGGCCCAATGCATTCGCGCTCACCGTACCGGCGATCTGCGTAACCGGGGTGCCTTCCAGCAGCACCTGGTTACCCGCAACGTTATCGCCC
>JAEUNN010000066.1 GCA_016791085.1 Rhodocyclaceae bacterium
CCGCGGCTGGCGCGGTCGGGACTGTCCAACGTGCATCCGGTGCGCATCGCGCACGAAAACGACAGCCATGTGAAACGTCTGGCCGGCAAGCTGGATCGCGTGCTGGTCGATGCGCCCTGCTCCGGACTGGGCACGCTGCGCCGCAACCCGGATCTGAAATGGCGCCAGACGCCGGCCGGGGTTGCCGAACTGGCGGCCAAACAGCGCGCCATCCTGGCCGGCGCGGCGCGCCTGGTCAAACCGGGCGGCCGTCTGGTATATGCGACATGCAGCCTGCTGGCGGAAGAAAATGCCGCGGTGGTCGAACATTTTCTGGCCGCGCAGCCGCAATTCCGCCTGCTCGATGCCGGCGCCCTGCTGGCCGAAGCCGACATTGCCACGGGCTGCGGCCAGTATCTCGAACTGGCCCCGCACAGCCATGGCACGGACGGCTTTTTTGCCGCCGCCCTGCAACGCGCGAGCGCCTGAGCGTGCGGCCGGCGGAAATCCTGCCCGGCCGCGGGCGCGCCGGTGCCGGCCGCAATCACGTATAGCCTGAAATACACCTGACCATGGATCCCGTACTGTCCCTGCCCGATATCGAACGCAACCTGTTCAAGCCGGCCATGCTGGTCGAACTTGCGGTAATCGCCCTCAGCCTCGCCGCGGCCGGACTGCTGGCCTGGCGCGCGCAGCGGCGCTACCGCGTGCGTGCGGAAAGCACCGCCGACGCCGCCCCGCACGAAGAAAATTTCGCGCGCAGCAGCGTGCTGCGCCTGGTGTTCCCGCTGAGCGGAGCGGCCCTGCTGCTGGCGGCGCGCGGCGCGCTTCACTACAGCGGCATGCGCACCCACGTGATCGCGGCGGTGTGCGTGCTATTGGTCGCGCTCGCCGCCATACGCATGGGCATATTCGCGCTGCGCCGCGCATTCGGCAATCCGCCCTGGGTGGCGGGGTTCGAACATGCGTTCGCACTCACCATATGGACCCTGTTCGCGCTGCACGTACTGGGCATACTGCCAGAGTTGGTCGATTGGGCCGAAAGCGTCAAATTCGCAATCGGCAAGCAGAAACTGGACCTGTGGATACTGCTGCAGGGCGCGGTTTGGGTAATCGTCACGCTATTGGCTGCGATGTGGCTGGCCGGCCTGCTGGAAAACCGCATCATGGCCTCCGAACAGCTCGATTTCAGCTTGCGCATCGTGCTGTCGCGCCTCGTAAAAACCTTGCTGGCGGTGCTGGCGGTGCTTATCGCGCTGCCCATCGTGGGCATAGATTTGACCGCCCTGTCGGTATTCGGCGGCGCGCTGGGCGTGGGGCTGGGTTTCGGCATGCAGAAAATCGCGGCGAGCTATGTATCGGGCTTCATCATTCTGCTCGACCGCTCGATACGCATAGGCAATATCGTCGCGATCGGCCAGGACCGCGGCCAGGTCACCCGCATCACCACGCGCTACACGGTGCTGCGCAAGCTTACCGGCGTGGAAGTCATCGTGCCCAACGAAACCCTGGTCAGTTCGGTGCTCGTGAACGAATCTTTCACCGATCCGCGCGTACGCATACCCATGCCGTTTCAGGTTGCCTACGGCACCGATCTGGATGCGGTCCTCAAATTGCTGGTAGATGCCGCGAAAGCCCAGACGCGCGTACTGGCCGAGCCGGCACCCATCGCGCTGGTGGACGGATTTGGCGACAACGGCATCAACCTGGAACTGGGCTTCTGGATCGCCGATCCGCACGAAGGCACCGGCATGCTGCGTTCTGAAATCAATCTGCGTGTGTGGCGCGATTTCCAGCGTCAGGGCATACAGATTCCTTACCCCCAGCGCGAGCTGCACGTGCTCGATGCGCCGCAGGTGGCGCGCGAAGCGCCGGCCGGCGAGCCCGCCGCGGCGCCTGCGGCCCCCGCAGCCCCCGCCGCTCCCGCAGTTCCCGCCGCGCCCGACCGCCCGACCGGCGGATAAGCGGCCCAAGGCAGAAAAAAAGCGCCCGGCGGGCGCTTTTTTCCGGCGTTGCCGCGCGATCAGCCTTTGACGCGGTTGCGGTACTCGCCGCTGGCCGTGTCGATTTCGATCTTGTCGCCGATTTCGCAGAACGCAGGCACCTGGACTTCGAATCCGGTGTTGATTTTGGCCGGCTTGAGCACCTTGCCCGACGTATCGCCGCGCACGGCGGGTTCGGTATAGACGATTTCGCGCACGACCGAAGACGGCAATTGCACCGAAATGGCGCGGCCATCGTAGAACACCACCTCACAGGCCAGGCCGTCTTCGAGGTAATTGAGCGCGTCGCCCATGTTTTCCTTTTCCACCTCGAACTGGGCGTATTCGGCGTCCATGAACACGTACATGGGATCGGCGAAATAGGAGTAGGTAACGTCCTTGCGTTCGAGCACGATCACGTCGATTTTTTCGTCGGCCTTGTAAACCTGTTCGGTATTGTTGCCGATCAGCAGGTTCTTGAGCTTGAGACGCACGGTGGCGGCATTGCGCCCGCCGCGGTTGTATTCGGTGCGCAAAATGACATAGGCGTCATTGTTGTACTTGATGACATTGCCTACGCGTAATTCCTGAGCGAGTTTCATGGTGCAGAAGCCCGTGACAAAAAAGCCCGCTATTATAGCTTTTCCTGT
>JAEUNN010000123.1 GCA_016791085.1 Rhodocyclaceae bacterium
TACAAGCGCTCAGCGCGGTTTGCCAGGTCAGTGGCCACTCCGTCGTGATGGTGGCAGTCGACCGCGAACTGATAGGTTGTGTGGAGCTTCAGCCTTCGCTGCGGCCCGAAGCGCAGACCGTCATTGACAGTTTGCGCGAGCGCGGACTGGCCCTTTATATCTGTTCCGGCGACCAGGATGTGCCCACCCAGCGGCTGGCCGAACAGCTCGGCATGACCGGCTATTTCGCCAACGTGCTGCCGGAAGGTAAGGCCACGCTGGTGGAGCGCTTGCAGGCCGAAGGTCAACGCGTGTGTTTCATCGGCGACGGCATCAACGACGCGATCGCCATGCGCCAGGCCGACGTATCCATTTCATTGCGTGGTGCGACCACGGTTGCGACCGACACTGCGGAAATAATCCTGATGGACGGCGCGCTCGATCAGCTACTGCAGTTGTTCGCGCTGGCCAGCGAATTCGAACGCAACCTGGCACTCAACATCCGCTATACCACTGGCATTAGTGTCGTGGCGGTAACGGGCATTCTGTTCGGCGGATTCAGTTTTTTCGCGACCGAAGTGCTGTATTCGGTCGCGCTTTTTGGCGGTTTGGGTATCGCACTCAAACCTCTGTTGGACCATCGCCTGGACGGCGAACCGCAAGCAGCCCCCGCAAGGCCGGCGGCCCGGTTCACTACTGGCGCAGCGCGGTAATCAATCTGACACAACCTGAACGCAAGGATAGACAACAATGCACGCCAATCTGGATCTGGAGCAAACCATAGACGGCTGGAACCTCGAATTCACCAGCAATGCGCGCAAGCCGCTGGAGGACTTGCGCGGCTACAGTACCGAAAGCCTGGAGTGGCTCATGATGGAGCACTACCAGTTTTCTTTCCGCAACACGGTGTTTCTGCGCGAAGCCGCCGCAACGACGGGCGGCTTCGATACGGCGGCGGTCAAGAAGGAATTGACGCGCAATTACAACGAAGAGAGCGGGCACGCCGCCATGTACAGGGCGGCGCTCAAGAAGGTGGGCTCGGACGTGGAAACGCGTGTCGAATTTGCCCCGACCTCGCGCTTTCTCGAGTCCGTCGGCGCACTGTGCTCGCGCGATCCGTCTTTCGTTCTGGGCATGATGTTCGCCACCGAAACGGCGGCCATATTCGAACATCAGGTATTCAAGGCGGTATCGCTGGAAGTGGTCGCGCGGCGCGCTTGCGGCAAGGCCGGCGATGCCCTCATCCATTTTCACCAGATGCACCTGGACGGCGTGGAACAAAGCCACAAGGACGAACTGGGCATCTTTCTGCGCGGCATTTTTGCGGACCAGGTAAGCGTGCCGAAAGACGGCGCGCGCCCGACTTTGCGCCCGCAGCTGGTGCTCGAAGGCGGCAGGCAGGCCGTGGAGCTCATGAAAACCTGGTGGAACCACCTGTTCGAGGAGTTGTACGCGCAGAACATCAGCCTGGCCAAGACTGCCTGAGCGGCCCGCGTCCATGTCGCGCATGAGTGCCCTAAGGCTGCCGGAACTATGGGCTGGCGGCCGGCCTCTCGACGAAGCCGGCACCGCCACACCGCGTGAGCTGGAAATCGCCCTGAACGGTCCGGTCGGTCCGCAACGCCTGCGCGCGGACACCCAGGTATTCGAGGGTGCGGGCTGGTACCGCACGCTTACGCCCTCGGCGTCCTGGCCCGGCGCCAACGAAGTGCTCTTTTCGCGGCTCGATCCGCTGTGCCCGGACACCCAGATAGACGCCGTGGTGGCCGACTATCACCGCCTGGGCCTGCCGCTCACCTGGTGCGTGTATCCATGGAGTCAGCCGGCCGATCTGGGCGCGCGCCTGCTGGCGCGCGGCGCGAGCGTGGTGAGCATAGAAGCACTGCTGGGCAGTACGGCACTTCCGCTCGACATCGCGGAGGACGTAAGCGTCGCGCGCATAGATGCGTCCGACGCGGCGGCGTTCGATGTGTTCATGGACCTCATGGCGGGCGGCTACCAATTGCCGCCGGACGAGGCGCAATTCCGCCACTGCCGTTACCGCCACTTGGCAAGCGGCGACCGGCCCTGCCTGCATCTGTTCGTGGCGCGCTACCAGGACCAGCCGGCGGGCTGCGCGGCGATGGTGTTGAAGCCCGATTCGGCGCACTTCACGGGCGATTACGTCGTCAAGGCATACCAGGCGCGCGGGGTGTTCCAGTCCTTGCTCGCCGCGCGCATGGAGGCGCTGCGCCGCCTGGGCATTGCCCATGCGACCGGACACAGCAATCAGCAATCCGCCTTCTGGGCGAAGCGCTTCGGCTTCCGGCCGATCTATTCGTATTCGATTTACCAGCTCGACCCGCCGGCGGCGCAGGCATGAGCTTGGCAGGAACCACGGGCACCAGCGCTTTGGCAAGCAAAACCGCGGACATCGTTATCGCCGGCGGCGGCGCCGCCGGTGCGGCGTGCGCGCTGGCCGCCGCGCGTGGCGGCGCGCGTGTGCTGCTCGTCGAACGCAGCGCGCAGCTGGGCGGCACGGTTCGCCAGGCGCTATTGCATACCCTGGGCGGACTGTTCGACGACAGCGGCGAGGCACTGCATGGCGGGCTTGCCGCCGAATTGACCGCGCGCCTGTTGGCCGCCAGTCCGCACACGCGCAAGCGGCGTATGGGCAAGGCCTGGGTGTTGAACGTGGATCCCGAAATTTACGCCCAGGTCATGGAGCAATGGATAGCCGCCGAAGCCGGCCTCGAAATCTGCCTGCAATCCGAAATCGCAAAGGTGGCACTAACGCGCGGGGCGGTGCAGGAAGTTGTGGTACGCACCGCGACCGGCCCGTGCGCGTTGCGCACCGGCGCCCTGGTGGATGCCAGCGGCAGTGCCGACGTGGTGCGCCGTATCGATCCGGCCTGCGTACACGAAGGCGCCGCACTGGGCGGATTTATCGTGCAGATGGACGGCGTTGCAGCCGATGCGCTGCGCTTTCCGGCCGGCGTGGGCTTGGCGCGGGAAATCCGCCAGGCCGCTGCAAACGGGCGGCTGCCGCCGCAGTGCGCCTCGGTGTGGCTGGATGCCGGCGTGCGCGACGATGAGGCCTACGCCAAATTCAGCGTCGCGGCCGGGACCTTCGACGCGCCGGCCATGCAGCGGACGGCCGCCAGCCTGCACGATTTCCTGCGCCGATTGCCGGGCTTCGCCGCGTCGCGTATCAGCCGCTACGGGAGCCTGGGCGTACGCGACGGCGGGCGCATAGTCGGCGAATACTGCCTGAGCGAGCACGACATCAAACGGGGCAGCCATTTTCCCGACCCCGCCTGTAGCGCCTGTTGGCCCATCGAGCACTGGGATCCGCTGTCGGGGCTAACGCTGGAATACCTGCCGTCCGGCCACAGGTATCAAATTCCTCTGCGCAGCCTGAAAGTACGCGGCTTTTCCAACCTCTGGGCCGCCGGCAAGTGCTTGAGCGCCGAGCCCCGCGCACAAGCGTCCGCCCGCGTGGTGGGCACCTGCTGGGCAATGGGCGAGGCCGTCGCCGGGCAGTTGCTCGGCCTGGCGAGCCGGAACGAAAACGCCCCCGCTGCCCGGGCAGTCGCCGGAGCCTGTGAACATGGCTAATTTCCCTCACGCCGCCGTACTTGCCCACGCGGTGGCGGCATTTTCCTGGAGTGCCGCATGAGCCGCAATTGCGCCCGGATTTTTTTCGATACCGCAGAGCGACAGGCCGACCATCCGCTGATCCTGGGGCCGGATGCGGGCGATTGCGTGAGCTATGCGCAATTTCGCGACGAGGTGCTGGCCCTGGCCGGTGCGCTGCGCGCGGCCGGCCTGCGTGCCGGGCAGAACGTCGGCTTGCTGTTTCCCAGCGGCCGCCAGTACATCGCCCTCGTGTATGCATTGTGGGCCTGCGACGCCTGCGTCACGCCGCTGCCGGTGGAATTGACGCCAGCCGAGAAGCTGCAGATTTTCGACCATGTGCACCTGGACGCGGTGATCGCCGAGCGGCGGCTGATCGGCCAGGTGGCCGCCCGCCTGGATAGTGCCTCCACACCGCTTGCCGCGCAGGCGTTGTATGCCGGCGTAACACATAGCTGCAGCGCGCCGCCGCAGCTTGCCGCCGTCAACGCGGCATTCATACGCTTCACGTCCGGCACCACCGGATCCGCAAAGGGCGTGGTGTTGTCGCACGAGTCCATTCACGAACGCATCTGTGCCGCCAATGCCGCGCTGCAACTGGGCGGCGCGGACCGTGTACTGTGGCTATTGTCCATGGACTACCACTTCGCGGTGTCGATAGTCGCCTACCTGAGCTTCGGCGCGGCCATTATCCTGCCGAAAAACAGTTTCGGCATCAGCACGCTCACCGCGGCACGGCAGCACCGGGCGACCCTCATGTACGCCTCGCCCACGCACTACAACCTGATGGTGCAGGACGACTCCGGCATGGGCTTGCCGGACTGTCTGCGGTTCGCGATCGTCACCACGACGGCCCTGCCGGTGCAGATCGGCGAAGCGTTTTACGCGCGCTTCGGGCAAGTGCTCAATGAAACTTACGGCATCATAGAACTGGGCCTGCCGGCCATCAATGTGAGCAATCGGCGCGACAGACAAGGCTCGGTGGGGCGCCTGCTGCCGGCCTACGAACTGCGCATCGAGTGCACCCCGGGCGACACCCAGGGGGAAATCCTGCTGCGCAGCCCCGGCATGCTCGATGCCTATTATTCGCCCTGGCAGTCGCGCGAACAAATTCTGGCACGCGACGGCGGCTGGCTGCGCACCGGCGACCTGGGCCGCCTGAGCGAAGATGGCTACCTGTACATCGTCGGGCGCAGCAAGGACATGATTAGCGTCGGCGGGCTCAAATTTTTTCCCGACGAAGTCGAAACCGTCCTGGCGCAGCACCCGGCCATCCAGGCCGCCACGGTATATGGCCGGCACGACGGCAGGTGGGGGCAAAGCGTGGTTGCCCAGCTGGTGCTGCGGCCTGCCTGCGCGGCCCCCGGCAACGACGAACTGGCGGCCTACTGCCGGCAATATCTGGCGCCCTACAAAATCCCCAGTCAGTTTCAGTGGGTAGACAAACTTTCCTACACCGCAAGCGGAAAAGTCATCCGCAATCCGGAACGCACACTTCAGCCCATAGGGAGTTAACAGATGGACGTACAACAGGACATTTGCCATTACATCCTCAGCCAGACGGCCGGCAAGCTCGGTGAGTCCGTGGATGTCGATTACGACCTGATCGAATCCGGCATCATGGATTCGCTGTTCATGATGGGCGTGATTACGCATCTGGAACAGCGCTATCAGATGCAGTTCGGCCTGCATGACATCGTGCCGCGCAATTTTCGCACCATCCGCACCCTGTCCGATTTTGTCGCGCGTGCGCTGGCCGATAATCGCGTGGCAATCTAGTTTTCCGGCCCATGAGTAGCAAGCGCAAGATCGCCGACAGCATGCTCGATCTGGTCGGGGACATTCCGCTCGTGCGTCTGAACCGCATAGGTCGTGACTGCGGGGCAGAAATTCTGGTCAAGCCTGAGTTCCTGAACCCGGCCGGCAGCATGAAAGACCGCGTGGCGCTGCGCATGGTCGAAGCGGCAGAAGCGGCAGGCCAGTTGCAGCCGGGCGGTCACATCGTGGAATCCACGACCGGCAACACCGGGGCCGGCCTGGCTTTCGTGGCGGCAGTCAAAGGCTACCGCTTTTCCGCCTTCGTGCCGGACGACGTGGCCGACGCCGGCCGCCAGGCCATCATGCAGGCCTTCGGGGCGAATTTCGTGCCTTTCGCGGTAGATGGCGAACTTGGCGATCTGGCCGGCCGCCAACAGTGCCGGCAGATGGAACAGGCGCAGCCCGGTGTGTGGTGGTCGCGTCAGTTCGCCAATGCGCACAACGTGGCCGCCCATGAGCACGGCACGGCACGGGAAATCATCGAAAAAACCGACGGCCGCCTTGACGCTTTTGTGGCCTCCGTGGGCTCCGGCGGCGCCTTGCTGGGTATCGGCCGCGCGCTCAAGGAACACGATCCCGCCATCCGCGTGGTGGCGGTCGAGCCGCAGTGCTGGCCGGCGCTCAGCGCTCCTGACAGCGAAGTCGATGGCCTGTCAGGCGGCATCTGCGCGGCGCTACGCGCGAGCGGCATCGTCGATACCATCGTCCGTCTTGACGACGCCGAGGCGGCCGCCATGGCCGATCGTCTGGCGCGCGAAGAGGGCATGTTTTGCGGCGTTTCGTCGGGTGCCAATGTCGTGGCGGCGCTGCAGGTCGCGCGCGACCTGGGCGAGGGACGGCGCGTCGTGACCTGTCTGTGCGACAGCCGCGACCGGTACTTTTTCAACACGGCCTATGTAACGTGAAATTGCCCGGACCGGCGGCGCCGCTGCGGCGTCATCTCACACACTGGCGTTGCCGCGCCGCGACCGCGACGTGCGGCCGCTTCCGTCCGCGACGCATGTACTTATACCTTCAGGATGCCGTATGACTACACAAACCTTGTTGTCCGATCCGGTCAGTAGCGCATCGCCATTTCCTGGTGGCGGGCTCGCCGGCACTCTGGACCACCTGTGCCGGCCGGCCTTGCTGCAGATGCAGAACAATGTGTTTGCGCTGCAATTCGATCTCATGAAAATCGTGCCGGCGCGCTACATACTCGAAACCGCGCTCAAAACCGGCGCACTGAAGCCCGGCGGAATGGTCGTCGAAAGCAGTTCCGGCACGTTCGCGCTGGGGCTTGCCATCGTGTGTGCCGGCCTGGGTTTGCGCCTGTCGCTGGTGACCGGTCAACTTGAAGAATCGCTGGAATGGCGCCTGCGCCAGCTGGGCGCCAGCATAGAGAAAATATTCAGCGGCTCCGGCTACATGGGCGGCATCCAGCAAAAGCGCCTGGACCGGCTGAAGGAAGTCATGGCCAGTCAGCCGGGTTCTTACTGGCCGCACCAGTACGACAACCCACTGCACCCTCAGGCCTATGCGGAACTTGCGCAGGCGAGCGCGCGCGCACTTGGCAAGATCGATTATCTGGTCGCCTCGGTCGGCAGCGGCGGGTCGATATCCGGCTTCGCGCGGGTGCTGCGCAAATTCAATCCGCAACTAACCGTGGTGGCGGTCGATCACAACCTGTCCGTGCTTTTCGGTCCCACCACGGCCGATGCGACGCCGCTGTGCCGGGAGTGTTATGAGCCGTTGCTGGGTATGGGATCGGACATCGTTATCCCCAATGTCGACCATGCGCAGTGCGACGAGGTGCACTGGGTCCCGGTGGCAAAAATGATTCGCGCCGTGCATGGCATCCACAAGCGCCATGGCCTGCTGCTGGGTCCGACCTCCGGCGCCGCGTATTGCGTGGCGGACTGGATCGCGGCGGCACAGCCGGGCGCGCGGGTGCTTACGATATTTCCGGACCACGGCATGCGCTACATGCGCACCGTGTACAGCAAGGAATGGCTGGAGGCGCGCGCCGCACAACTGCAACTGGACTGGAACGAGCCGCTGCCGGTGGCCAGCCCCACCGAGGTCGGGCGCGATTGGGCGCGCTTTGCATGGCGCCGGCGCAGTTATCCGCAAGTGCTCGGCCACCCGCCGGTTTCCCGCAAATAAAGGATGCTCATGTCGACCGCGCATACGTTCATGGACAATTTTTCGCCGCAATCCCGCGTGATGGATGCTGGACGCCGTCCCCCCGGTGCGGGCACTGCGAACGGTACTTTTGGCGAACTGCTGCAAGGCGCTCTGCGCAACGACGATGACCACTTTCTGGTGACCTTGCCGATACGCAAATATTCGCGTGCCCGCTTCGAGCCGGACTATTCGAGCGCGCAGGTGAGCGTGCAGCCGGCGCACAAGTGCAAATCGTTAAAACTCGTGCAACGCCTGCTGCGCCATTATGACTGCGAGTTTGGCGGCACGCTTACGATAGAAAGCGACCTTCCTGAAGGCAAGGGCCTGGCGAGTTCTTCGGCCGACATGGTGGCCTGCGTGCGCGCCCTGGAAGCGAGTCTGGGCTTCACCATCCCCACCGAACTGGTACTGGCCGAACTGGCCGGTATCGAACCCACGGACGGCGTGATGTTCCACGAGTTCGTGACTTTTTTCCACCGCAAGGTGCAGTTGGTGCGCCGGCTAGGATTTCCGTCCGGACTGGTGGTGGTGGCCATCGACGCCGGCGGGCAGGTCGACACCATAGAATATAACCGCCACCACCATCTGTTCAGCGATGAAGAGTGCGCCGAATACGCCCGCTTGCTCGCGTCTATCGAAAATGCCATACGCACGGACGATCTGCCGGCGCTGGGCCGCATCGCCACGCGCAGTGCAATTCTGAACCAGAAGCGCAATCCCAATCCCCACTTCGAACGCGTCATGGCGATCGGTCACGTGACCGCTGCGCTGGGCGTCGTGGTGGCACATAGCGGCCCCTGCGTGGGGCTATTGTTTCCCGGCGATCCGGCCTGTCAGGCCGGCATAGCGCGCGCCGAAAGCTTGCTCGCCGATTTGACCGATCAGGTTTTTGTGGTCGAGTCGATTGCGCCGGGCCCGGACTCGCGTACTCAACATCAGTCAGACCCAACTAATCGCAACACCAACCGGAGAACAGCATGAAAACGGACGTTCTGATTATCGGCGGTGGACCGGCCGGAGCCGCCAGCGCGATGTTTCTGATCGAGCAGGGCATCAAGCCGGTCATCCTGGAGGCGCACGAATTTCCGCGCTACCACATCGGTGAATCCATGACCGGCGCGGCGGGCCAGGTAGTGCGCGAACTGGGCCTGGAGGCGGAAATGTTCCGCGCCGGGCATCCGGTCAAGCACGGCATCACGTTCTACGGGCCGAACGGGACCAGTTCGTGGTTCGTACCGGTGGCTGCGCGCGACCAGCAGGGACAGCTTTGTGCGCAGACCGCCTGGCAGGTGCGGCGCAGCAGTTTCGACAAGATGCTGCTCGATGCGGCGGTGGCGCGCGGTGCGACGCTACTGCGCGGCAAGGCCTTGACGCCCATAGTGCAAGATGGCGTCGTGCGCGGCGCACAAGTGCGCATGCAGGACGGCGGCGTGCAGTCGATACATTCGGAAATGCTTCTGGATTGTTCCGGACAGGGCACCTGGCTTGCCAACCAGGGCGGCGTGACCGGGCCCAAATATCTCGGCGCCTATGACAAGCAGATCGCCATCTTCTCGCAGGTGAGCGGCGCGATCTGCGATCAGGGATCGACGCCGGACATGCAGAAGGGCAACACGCTGCTGTTCTATCGCAGCAAATACCACTGGGCCTGGTTCATCCCTCTGGACGATGAAACCGTAAGCGTCGGCGTGGTGCTGCCGGCGGCGTATTTCCGCTCCAAGGGCGAATCCAAGCGCGATTTCCTGCTGCGCGAATTGCACGAACTCAATCCCGAATTGAAGCGGCGCCTGCCGGAAATCAAGCTGGTCGAAGACGTCCATGCGATTCCGAATTATTCTCACCAGGTAAAGAATTTCGGCGGCAAGGGCTTCCTGTGCGTGGGCGACGCACATCGATTCATAGACCCCATCTTTTCGTTCGGAATGGCCGGTGCTTTGCGCGAGGCGCAATTTGCCGCGCCGGCCGTGGCGGCCTACCTGGGCGGCGCCGGGCGCGATCTGGCCAATCCGTTCGCGCGCCACCAGCTGTTCTGCGAAAAGGGCATAGACATCATGGAGGACGTGATCGATACGTTCTGGGAATATCCGGTCGCCTTCGGCTTTTGCGTGCAGGATCGCTATCCCGATCTCATGGTGGATATGTTCGCGGGCCGGGTGTACGAACATGAAGGCCAGCCCAGTGCGGTGTTGCACGCCTTCCGCGATTTGCTCAGGCGCAGGGAAGAGCGCGAGCGCGCATATCTGGAGCCGAACATGGACAGTTATTCGATTCCTATCGGCTCGCGTTACCACCCCGAGCGTGCGGCCATCTGGGAAGCCGACGCCTCGACAGGGCTGACCGAAGCGTGGATGCGCATGAATGTCGCCGAAGCGCCGGCAATGGCATGAATCAGCGTGGGCCGCGGGGGCGAACGCGTCGTTACGCCGGTCCAGGTTTGACTTGATTGGCGTCTCCACCGTTGTTTGCCCGCAGCCGGCCGGCGAGCGCCGCAATCCGCCCTCTGGCCGGCCGCCGGCGCCGCCTGTCCGCCCCGCGTCCGGCGGGCACGGCGCGGCGTGCGCGTATTCGCGCCCGGGCAGGCCAGGTCCTCGGCGCAGACAGGCGCGCGGGCAACTGAGGAAAGCAGCTTGAAATCCCTTTTCATCCCCTTATTCGTGGCCTCGGTCGGCAATGTCATTTACCACCTCGGCCAAAAAAATCTCGACGCGACAGCCAACCCCATGAGCTTGCTCATGGCCGTATACGCGGTTGCGTTCGGGTGTTCGCTGGCGCTCGCGCCGTTCTTTTCCGCGCCCGCCACGCCCCTATCGTGGCGGCCCGTGTTGTCCTGGCCGGTACTTGTGCTGGGGCTGGGTGTACTGCTGATCGAAGTCGGATTTTTGCTGGCTTACCGCACCGGCGGCTCGCTGCAGTGGTCCGGTGCCGCCGTCAACGGCTTGGCGGCGCTATTGCTGTTCCCGATCGCGGTAGCGCTGTTCAAGGAGGGCGTCACGGCTTCCAAGCTGGCCGGAATCGCCATGCTGGTGGCCGGCCTGTATTGCGTTTCGCGCGACTGAGCATGCGCGGGGCGGCAAGCCCCGTCCAGGCCGGCGCTCATTGCCGCCCCGGTGCGAGGCGCTTGCGGTATTCGGTCGGCGCAACGCCGGTCCATTCGACGAAGGCCCGGAAAAACGTCGAGGGGTCGGCGTAGCCCAGGTCGAATGCAATCTGCGCGACCGGCGTATCGGTTTTTTCCAGCCTTGCGAGCGCCATGTCGCGCCGTACCGCATCCTTGATCGCGCGCAAATTCGAGCCTTCTTCGTGCAGGCGGCGGTGCAGGCTGCGGGTCGACAGATTGAGCCGCCGCGCCGCGTCCTCCAGCGTGACGGGCGCGGGCAGGCTGGTCGCCACGATGTCGCGCACACGGCGCACCATTTCGCGGTCGCGCCGGTACAGGGCGGCGATTTTGCCGGGCGCTCCGTCCAGAAATGCCGCCAGCGCGACTTCGTCGCGGCGCACCGGCAAATCCAGCAGATTGGCGTTCATGCTCGCGACCAGCAGCGGCGCATCGAAACTCGAACGCGCGGTATAGATCAGTTCGTAATCGGCCGCATGGGCCGGGCGCGGGTAGGGGAAGGCCACGGCATTGAGCGCCAGGTCGCGCCCGGCCATCCAGCAGGCCAGGCCATGCATGAGGCGCAGCAGCCACTCGAACGCGAATATGCGGCGCGGGTCGGCGCGGTCCGCCTGCAGCGGCCGCGTTTCGGCGATCTGCAAGCTCGCCGCGCCGCCCTCGCGCACGATGGATACGCGCAAATCGTGCAGCACCAGACCCATGAAGCGCGCGCCGCGCTGCAAAGCTTCGAGCAGGCTGCGCCCGCCCATCATGGCGCGGCACAGAAATTCGAAACA
>JAEUNN010000144.1 GCA_016791085.1 Rhodocyclaceae bacterium
CTGTGGGCGTCGAGGAGTTGGGCGGTGCTGCCGGCGGGTTTGTCGGTGAGGGTCCAGAGGTAGCTGAGCGGGGCGTTTTCCGGGTCGCGGCTCGCGCTGCCGTCCAGGAGCACCGTCGCGCCGGCATGCACGGCCTGTTCGTGGCCAGCGTCGGCATAGGGGGCTGCATCGGGTTCGGCGGCGTGGATGTGCAGCAGGGCGGGCAGGCCGTCCATGCGCCCGTCGTTCACGATGAGCGTGAAGGTGTAGTCGCCCGCGACATCCGGCGTGAAGCTCGGTGCCACGCGCGCAGGTTCATCGAGGACGGCCTGGCTTCCCGGCGGGCGCTCGCTCAGTTCCCAGTGGAAACGCAGCGGCTGCAGTTCGGGGTCGCGGGAGTTGCGTCCGTCCAGGGTGAGAACGCATCCCAAGGCGCTCCAGCGCCTCGTAGTTTGCAATACCAGCAACGGATGGTCCCACCCTCCAGCGGTCTGTGCGCACCGCTGGAGCGGTGAAGCACGCGTTCCCACGCTGGAGCGTGGGAACGATCGAATGAGGCCGCGGCTTATCGCCGCGGAAAACTCACGCTCGCGGGGTCGGCGGGGGTAGGCGGCACGATGCTTCAATGAGGCCGCGGCTTATCGCCGCGGAAAACGCCGTCAAGCGCGACGTTTGGACGATGGGCATCGACAGGCTTCAATGCGGCCGCGGCTTATCGCCGCGGAAAACGCGGAGGGCCTTGGCGACCGTCTCCTCGTCGAGGTAGCTTCAATGAGGCCGCGGCTTATCGCCGCGGAAAACCCACCGTAGGCCAGCGCGTATTCGTCCGCGCCGGCGGCTTCAATGAGGCCGCGGCTTATCGCCGCGGAAAACGTGCTGCAGCTGGGTGCCACAGTACTGAGCGGCTTGGTCGGGCTTCAATGAGGCCGCGGCTTATCGCCGCGGAAAACGGCCTGCGCACGGAGGGCCGGACGGAGCGGCATGAAGCTTCAATGAGGCCGCGGCTTATCGCCGCGGAAAACCAGTGCCACGGGCTCGGTTGTGGCGGATCGTTGAGGCGCTTCAATGAGGCCGCGGCTTATCGCCGCGGAAAACCGCGGCTTCGCAGTGCCAGGGGCCACGCTCCCGCATGCTTCAATGAGGCCGCGGCTTATCGCCGCGGAAAACTGGTTACTTCTTCGGTATATTCTCCTGAGAATATGCTTCAATGAGGCCGCGGCTTATCGCCGCGGAAAACCTCGGAACGCGGCGAAGAGGGCAAGCAGCGCGAAACCGCTTCAATGAGGCCGCGGCTTATCGCCGCGGAAAACGCCGACGTGTTGTGCGCCTACCTGGACACCAGCACGCTTCAATGAGGCCGCGGCTTATCGCCGCGGAAAACGCTGCGCGACGAAATCACCAAGCTGCGCGCGCAAATCGCTTCAATGAGGCCGCGGCTTATCGCCGCGGAAAACATCCCGCCATGCCGATCATGTGCGCATCGCGTTCCAGGGCTTCAATGAGGCCGCGGCTTATCGCCGCGGAAAACGGCGCGCAAGTAGCCATCGCACCCAGCGCCGACAACCTGCTTCAATGAGGCCGCGGCTTATCGCCGCGGAAAACGCGCGAAATCTGATCGAGCGGAAATTCGAGCCGGGACTGCTTCAATGAGGCCGCGGCTTATCGCCGCGGAAAACGCCGAAACGGGTTTAGATTCAGGGGCGCCTTGGTGCTGCTTCAATGAGGCCGCGGCTTATCGCCGCGGAAAACCGGCGGCCTGGCCGAGCTCGCAGCCACGTTCGGCGGGCTTCAATGAGGCCGCGGCTTATCGCCGCGGAAAACGCGCGCGTACGCCTACACCCCCGCGCGTCGAGCAGTGCTTCAATGAGGCCGCGGCTTATCGCCGCGGAAAACCAAGCCGATCGGTCGGAAAATAAAACTGCTGCGGGGAGGCTTCAATGAGGCCGCGGCTTATCGCCGCGGAAAACCGGACACCCCCGCGGCCGGCGTAATCCGTATAGCCGGGCTTCAATGAGGCCGCGGCTTATCGCCGCGGAAAACGTGCGGCGAAATTGGCTGTCGAACAGATTGTACTGACGCAGCTTCAATGAGGCCGCGGCTTATCGCCGCGGAAAACACGCCGCGCGGCGGGTCATGCAGGCCGCCATGCGGTTTTGCTTCAATGAGGCCGCGGCTTATCGCCGCGGAAAACCGCAGCCTTTTGCCGTCCTAGACGTAGCACACCAGATCGCTTCAATGAGGCCGCGGCTTATCGCCGCGGAAAACGACATTGCCGATGCCGTGGCTGACGGGCTGACGGGCGAGGCTTCAATGAGGCCGCGGCTTATCGCCGCGGAAAACCAACTGGCCTACCAGTTCACCAGCGCCAACTACGTGCCCGCCGCTTCAATGAGGCCGCGGCTTATCGCCGCGGAAAACGCGCAACCACAGCAAAGTTACGCTCGGCGCCAACAGGCTTCAATGCGGCCGCGGCTTATCGCCGCGGAAAACATGGATGGGCGGACGAGGTTGAACTCGTGGCGGCCGGAGCTTCAATGAGGCCGCGGCTTATCGCCGCGGAAAACTGCTGGCGCCGGGCGAGCGCGTCACCGCGGTGGCGGCGGGCTTCAATGAGGCCGCGGCTTATCGCCGCGGAAAACACTGCATAGCGCAGCGCATCCTCCGCACACTCAAAGCTTCAATGAGGCCGCGGCTTATCGCCGCGGAAAACCAACCACTTGATGGAGGTCAGATGAAACTCAAAGTGGCTTCAATGAGGCCGCGGCTTATCGCCGCGGAAAACTGGACCTCTGGTTTTCCAGTCGTGCCGGCGCGGGCGGTGCTTCAATGAGGCCGCGGCTTATCGCCGCGGAAAACTCCGCCCGCCATCGCCCGGGAAATCGACAAGCTGCGGGCTTCAATGAGGCCGCGGCTTATCGCCGCGGAAAACGTACGGCCGACATGCTCATCAGCCGTTACTCGGCAGCTTCAATGAGGCCGCGGCTTATCGCCGCGGAAAACGCGCCAGGCGCTGCAAAAAGCCGGCTGGTGGGGCGAGCTTCAATGAGGCCGCGGCTTATCGCCGCGGAAAACCGTGCCGGTGTGCAGGGTCAGTTGGTAGAGGCCGGGCTTCAATGAGGCCGCGGCTTATCGCCGCGGAAAACATGCCCATCGCGGACATGGCCGGTGACAGGTCGCCGCTTCAATGAGGCCGCGGCTTATCGCCGCGGAAAACGCAAGGTCATTTTCTGGGATTCGGTGGCATCGAAGGCTTCAATGAGGCCGCGGCTTATCGCCGCGGAAAACGGCCTCGCCTGGCTTTTGCTTCGAGAGAATCGATAGCTTCAATGAGGCCGCGGCTTATCGCCGCGGAAAACCCGGCCCGACCCTGATGCTCTCCGGCTCCCTCGAAGGCTTCAATGAGGCCGCGGCTTATCGCCGCGGAAAACCGGACAAACGACAGCGGGATGACGCAGGTTTTTGTGCTTCAATGAGGCCGCGGCTTATCGCCGCGGAAAACTGGCTGCCAATGCCGGCCGCCGCGCGCTCAGCACCGGCTTCAATGAGGCCGCGGCTTATCGCCGCGGAAAACTTCGAGTTCGTCGGCTGACCCATCGCTACGAAGACAGCTTCAATGAGGCCGCGGCTTATCGCCGCGGAAAACATCTGGGGCGGATCATGTACCCACAACTGAGCGCCGCGCTTCAATGAGGCCGCGGCTTATCGCCGCGGAAAACCCAAAAACGGGCAGGGGTCAGAATGTCAGCAGCAGAAGCTTCAATGAGGCCGCGGCTTATCGCCGCGGAAAACTCGGCCGGAATCCGCAAGGCGCTGCGCGTGGCGGCGCTTCAATGAGGCCGCGGCTTATCGCCGCGGAAAACCCCAGCACTGCCGATCTACCGCCGACGCGAGCAACAGCTTCAATGAGGCCGCGGCTTATCGCCGCGGAAAACTGTTCGAAGCGCCGTCCCCCTCCAGCGCGCCGGCCGAGCTTCAATGAGGCCGCGGCTTATCGCCGCGGAAAACGCCAGCGCATCCAGGTTGGTGCGGCCGCTAAGCGCAGGCTTCAATGAGGCCGCGGCTTATCGCCGCGGAAAACGTTGGGGGATAGAGCCGTGATGGAGGACTTTATAAGCTTCAATGAGGCCGCGGCTTATCGCCGCGGAAAACGGGGTTGGGGCTGTCATTCCAAACCGCCCGCAGACAAGCTTCAATGAGGCCGCGGCTTATCGCCGCGGAAAACCCGCTGTCTGCTCATCCGCGAACGTAGACCGACTACCCGGCTTCAATGAGGCCGCGGCTTATCGCCGCGGAAAACCGGCCGCGGGGACCTGTGGATCAAAAATGGTAGCAGGCTTCAATGAGGCCGCGGCTTATCGCCGCGGAAAACCGTGACGTAGTCCCACTCCGGCACATCCACCACGCCCGTGCTTCAATGAGGCCGCGGCTTATCGCCGCGGAAAACGTCGAGTGTGATTGCCGTGACAAGACCTACGTAGTGGGCTTCAATGAGGCCGCGGCTTATCGCCGCGGAAAACCGAAGGCGCTGATCAATGACTGCATCGAGCGCTGGAGCGCTTCAATGAGGCCGCGGCTTATCGCCGCGGAAAACACGCACGCGTGCGTGCCACCCGAGGCGTACGGGGCGACGCTTCAATGAGGCCGCGGCTTATCGCCGCGGAAAACCCGGTGGGGACGTACTGATTCAGTCGGGATCGAAAATCACGCTGCTTCAATGAGGCCGCGGCTTATCGCCGCGGAAAACCAGGTCGGGCACGTCCTCCGGGAAGCCGTTGTATCCGCTTCAATGAGGCCGCGGCTTATCGCCGCGGAAAACGCCGGACCGCACGCATTCATCTTCCCCCCGTCTGCACGCTTCAATGAGGCCGCGGCTTATCGCCGCGGAAAACGAAATACGCTTTGCTGTTCCCCGCGCGACTTGAGCGGGCTTCAATGAGGCCGCGGCTTATCGCCGCGGAAAACGGAATTGAACTGCAGCGCATGGACGAACTCATGCAGCTTCAATGAGGCCGCGGCTTATCGCCGCGGAAAACGCGCAACACTCTCGCCAACCCTGCCGAGCAACGCCACGGGCTTCAATGAGGCCGCGGCTTATCGCCGCGGAAAACGCACTTTGTTACCGCATTATAGTTTCCTTCATCGAGCTTCAATGAGGCCGCGGCTTATCGCCGCGGAAAACCCCAATTGGGTAATATAGCTTGATTCCGCTTGAGGGCTTCAATGAGGCCGCGGCTTATCGCCGCGGAAAACTGACACAGGACACCACACTGGAGCCGGTGATGGCGACGTGCTTCAATGAGGCCGCGGCTTATCGCCGCGGAAAACAAGGAGGAGATGGGCGCGGAGGACGAGGCTGAACTCGCTTCAATGAGGCCGCGGCTTATCGCCGCGGAAAACCGGTCACTCATTTGCCTCGCCCTTGGGTGAGCAATGCTTCAATGAGGCCGCGGCTTATCGCCGCGGAAAACTCTATTGCTATGTCGGCCTGGTCGGCCTGCAGCGTAAGGCTTCAATGAGGCCGCGGCTTATCGCCGCGGAAAACCCCGCGTCTATCGCCCTACCGTTCGTCGGCAAAACAGCTTCAATGAGGCCGCGGCTTATCGCCGCGGAAAACCTCTGGTCGCGCGGCCGATGATCTGATTGCCATGATTGGCTTCAATGAGGCCGCGGCTTATCGCCGCGGAAAACCGGCACATGGGCGCACGGCGCAATCTACCCGGACTCCGCTTCAATGAGGCCGCGGCTTATCGCCGCGGAAAACGATCGGTGGTTATATAATCTAACCCCATTCCTTCTGAGCTTCAATGAGGCCGCGGCTTATCGCCGCGGAAAACGCGCATGGCGCTGCCGTCTTTCCTGGGGTGATTCATGCTTCAATGAGGCCGCGGCTTATCGCCGCGGAAAACCGGCAAAACCGGCGCGGGAGGTTTTCTAATGCCAGAAAGCTTCAATGAGGCCGCGGCTTATCGCCGCGGAAAACCGCGCCAACTGCAACGAGGGAGCACGCAAGAAAATGGCTTCAATGAGGCCGCGGCTTATCGCCGCGGAAAACGCGGCCTGGCAGCAGCATATCCAGTACGCATGACTTGAGCTTCAATGAGGCCGCGGCTTATCGCCGCGGAAAACTCGGCACCCGAATCATGCGCTTACCGTACGGCGCACGGCTTCAATGAGGCCGCGGCTTATCGCCGCGGAAAACAAATCAGCCGGAAAGATAACCGAATGGACTATTCAGGCTTCAATGAGGCCGCGGCTTATCGCCGCGGAAAACACCTGCTACGTCAAGGTGGATGGCGAGCAGTTCGAAGGCTTCAATGAGGCCGCGGCTTATCGCCGCGGAAAACTACGGCCTCCGTTGGGCTCTCTACCTGGCCGTGAACAAGCTTCAATGAGGCCGCGGCTTATCGCCGCGGAAAACGCAGCGCGACGGCTGGATCGTCCCTGCCCGCATCGTGCTTCAATGAGGCCGCGGCTTATCGCCGCGGAAAACGCCGGCTTGGGATGCTTCTTGTCGAGCCACGGCGCGAAGCTTCAATGAGGCCGCGGCTTATCGCCGCGGAAAACGAACACAGGCTACCGCTCGGCGGCCACGAACACGGGGCTTCAATGAGGCCGCGGCTTATCGCCGCGGAAAACGAAGTCAGGCCCGGAGCGGAGGACATCTGGTAACGAGCTTCAATGAGGCCGCGGCTTATCGCCGCGGAAAACTCGGTTAATTCTTCGGCGCTTCGCCATCGCCATCGCCGCTTCAATGAGGCCGCGGCTTATCGCCGCGGAAAACGCGATACAACCGGGTGAGTAAATGGCCGATAAATGGGCTTCAATGAGGCCGCGGCTTATCGCCGCGGAAAACGGACCTGCATTTTACCCGCGCCAGGACTGGATTTCCAGGCGTTTTGCGAGCGCTGTGCCTGAGGCGGGCGGTTTCATCCCTACGGCATCGACGCAGCGCCGCCGGGAAGTTGTAACGTACGGATTTTTATAGAACTTTTGTTTTCGAGCGCTGCCGGGGTTTTTTGCGTCACTGGAGCGCTCGCAAATCGGGCCGGCGGAACCGCCGGTTGCGGCGACTTTGGCCGCCTGCCCTGCCCTACAGCACTTTCGGTTCGCGCCGCAGCAATTCGACGCTGCGGCCCAGGCTGACCACCTTGGGCCTTACCTGATCCGCAGGCCCCAGGTCCATCAGAACCACGTGATCTTCCGCTTGCTTGATGGCTCCGTCAAGAAGGGAAATCAGCTCCGCATGGCGCACCGGGTCCAGGCGGCACTGAAATGCCGACAGCTGCAGCCAGGCGCCAAATCCTTTCAAGAGCCGGAAAACCTGGCGCCAGCGCCTGGTGTCGCGGATGTCGTAAATCACGATATACAGATGTTCGTTGCGCATGGGTAACTTTCGTGTTGCCTGGCGGTTGCGGCGCCGCGCGCCCGGCGCGGGATTTCGATTCAAGCGCGGCCGCGGTGCGGCGCCGCTCCGGCGCCGTGCGGGCTTGCTGCCCCGTTCGGCACGAACTGCCGCCGCGTTGCGCCGCGGCCGCCCGGCGCGCCTTCAGCGCGTCAGGAATTGCGGGCAGTCCGGCAGTTCGCCTTGCAGGTGGCGTCCGAACAGGCGCGCGTGAAGTTCGATCAAGCGCCGGTAAGACAGCCGGTATCCGAACAGGGGGTGCGTAATTTCGTGCGACAGCCTGCGTTCGAATGCGCCAACGACGGCCTTGCGCGCCCGGTCGCCGAGCGCGACGGCTCCGGCGGCGCGCACGCAGTCGCCTGCCGATACTTCACCGTTGTTGATGACCTGAAGCACGACGGAATCGGCCAGCAGCGGACGGAAAGGCTCCATGAGGTCCAGCGCCAGCGCAGGCCGGCCATAGCGCGGCTGGTGGTAATAGCCACGATAAATGTCGAAGCCGACGCTGCTTAGCGTAACGCTGAAAGCACGCGTTAGCATGGCGTAAGTAAACGAAAGTATGGCATTGACCGGGTCGGTGGGCGGTCGCCGATTGCGCGTTTCGAAGTCGAAATCCACCGCCATTTCCGGCGCGAGCATGCTGCCGAAGGCGCGAAAATAGTGCGCCGCACCGGCACCTTCGATGCCGAGCAGGCTATCCATGCGTTCGCATTCGGCGGCTTTTCCTGCCAAGGTTTTGAGCGCCTCCAGCGCGGCTTCCGGCGGCGTATCGGTTTTCCAGTTGCGGCGCAGGACGGTGCGCTGGTTCATGAGCTTGTTGGCGACCAGGGCGCGCGCGACCGCCAGGCTTTTGGCGGGATCGAAACTGGCCGCGTACTGCGCGCTGCGCAATTCGACGTTCTTGTGGCCCAAGCCGGTGGTATGGCCGAGGAACCAGCCGCCGTAACTGGTCCAGGTCACGGGTATTTCGCGCCGCATCAGTTCGTGCAGTGCGGGCGTGGTCAGATAGACGTTGCCGGCCAGCACGAGTTGGGACGTTTCGCGCAGGCGCACGGTTTCGGCGGCGCCGTTGTCGCTCGTGACCACCAGGGTTTCGCCTTCCAGGGCCACTTTGCCGCGATAGGACTGCACGTGCAGCGGCAGGCCCGGCGGGTCTGCCACGGCGAGCGGGCGCACCGGTACGGGGCCGTCGCGCAGGAAGCGGGTTTCGTCGGGCAGGCAGATGCCGGCCAGCGCACAGCGCGGGCATTTGGGACTATCTACGAGCGGCTCGGGCGTGCGCCCCGAAGCCAGGGTGCGCCGCATTTCGTGCAGGGTATTTTGCGTGAGGGCGCGCAGTTCGTCGTCGAACTTGACGGCCACGCGCTCGCGGCTGGCCGCGTAGTACAGCACGCCGGACGGCGCATGGTAGCCGTGTTGTTCCAGCAGCATGCCCTGCAGGCAAAGCTGGATGCGTTCGGGGTCGTAGGCGCCGCGCGCGGCATGCGGGCGCGTTCCGCGTTTGTAATCGACCGGCGTGGCATGGCGGCCTTCGGCTTCGACCAGGTCCAGCCGGGCGATCACGCCCAGGTGTTCGGACGACAGTTCGACCGAGCGCGCGTGTATGCGCGCCTGCCCGTCGCCCTCGCCGGCCGGCGCCAGCGCCGGCCCGGGCTGGTCCACGCGCTTGTGCACGTGGCGCCCCTGCACGGTGTCCGCACTGTCGGTCCACTCCTGTTGCGCCCACATGAGCACCGCCAGACGCGGGCAATAGGCGTATTCGTTCACCATGCGGGCGGGCAGCAGGGGGATGGCGGAAATGTCCGCCGTGGAGGCGTCTGGCTGTGTCATGGCAAGTATCTAAGTTTCAAGGGTCGCGGACGGCGCCACGCAGGCAGCCGGAACGAACTGCCCAAGGCCGAAGTGACTGGCGTAGCCCAGGCAGAGCGGTCCCTGGATGGGCAGGCTGAACTCCAGGGTCAAGGCAAAGCCACAATCGACTGGCGGCTGGGGCCCGTTGGCGCGACGGCGGACGAAGTGGCGAAGGTTGCGGGCGTGATCGTTCGCCCCCGGATGCAGCAAGGCGACGCGCGCGGCCGCCGGATAGCCGCGGCTCGCAAGCTCGGCCTGGATCTGTCCTTCCAGCGTATTGACGCCGCGTTCCTTCAGATGGCGAGGCGGAACGAAAGGGGTTCGACTGATCCAGCTACGCGCGGGCTGCAACATTGCCGCGATGCGTCCGCCCCATGGGCCCTGCAAGCCGCGCAGTTGCTGGAGTCCGCCGGCGGCCGCCAGCGCAAGCTTGATAGGCCCGGCGCCGCCCTTGGCGTAGGTTTGCCGGAGCGTGCGCACGGCCGCCTGCGCGCCCGCGTCCAGGCCCATGGGCGCCCATATCAGCAGATGGTCCAGATGGCCATCGTCATCGAGATCGAGGGGCAAAAGGTGGGCATGGCCGTGCGGGCCGGTCAAGGGCCTGTGTTCGGCGTCGTTTCCGGTCAGAGCCGGGCAGTTGGTTCCGGCCAGGGCGTGCACGATTTGCCGGTGCGCGCGCTCGGCCTGCGGCAAGGTGCGCGCGAGCGGCGGCAGCGCGTGGTCGTTGCCGCTTTCGGTTGCCATGGCGAACAGCATGGATTGCACCGGCGCGGCCGCAAGGCTGGCAGGGCGCGCCGGTATCGACGCCGGCTCGAAACTGTCGGACTCGCGCTGGTAGGGTACCCGCAGGCTGCCCGGAGCCTGGCTCCAGCCGTATTGGCGCAATTCGTTGGTATTTGCCTGCAGGGCGGCGATCAGATCGCCCGGATAAGGCGCCGCGGCCTTGTCGCGCTTTTTCTGCAGGGCGGCCGGCAGCTTTCGTCCGCCTGCAGGCAGCGGCAAATCGGCCAGGACCTGGGCAAGTTCGCGCTCCCGCCATGCCGAATAAAGTTCGGGCGCCTGCGGCGCCAGCAGTGTCACATACTCCCAACCGCGAGCTGGCGTCGCGCCGTCTCGCGCCGGCCGGCAATTCGCAACCGGCAAGGGTTCGTGCGGTTCGGCAAGGCGCGCCGACACCCAGCTTTCGGAACGTCCAAGATAGTTGAGGCAAACGGCAAGCCTGCCGAACAAGCCGGTTTCCTCGGCGTCAAGTTCCACCGGCCAGGTGACAGACATGGTCCCGCCTGCAATGTGCGCCCAGGTATCGAACACCAGGGTGGTTTCTTCCTTGCCGTTCTTGAATGCAGCGAGCGGCATGTAGTGCCGGCTGTGTGCGCCGCTGGCTTTCGGCAGGCTGTATTCGGGCAGCGCGCCGGCCAGCTTCTCGATCAGCCTGCGCGCCTCTGCGGGTGGGCTGCCCGACGGCCACTGCAACGCCGTGTAGCCGACCGAAAGCAGCGCGCGCAACAAACGCCACGGCGATGGAGGCCACTCCACCTGGCCTTCATTTACGTGATGCCCGGCCGGCGTCGCATGGTAGCGCCGCGCCGGAAATTCAAGCAGTAAAGTCGGCATGGTCAGTTCCCATTGGAGCTTTCAAGCTCGTCGGCCGGCTCTGCGTCCTCGGGCTTGGCTTTCTTGAGGTCGTCGTCGAAATTGACGACCGTGACCGACATTTGGGCTTTGCAGCGAGCAATGGCCGGCTTGAGGGCATGCACCAGCTCGCTGCGCGCCGGCAACTGAAAGCCGTCCGGAACCGAAGCCACCGGGTCGCGGCTGATCGGTTTGAGGTCACAGGCCGTGCGCAAACGCAAATTGCCGTCGATGAGCGTACGCAGCTTGTAGAGCGCGAGCACGACGAGCATGTGCTCGACGTCCGCACCCAGGCCGTAGCCGCGTATTTGCGCCAGATCGAGGTTCACAAACAGGGTGATGCGCTCGGCGGTAAATTCGTCGCGCGCAAACGGCACGTTGCCAAAGCCTTCCTTGGTAAGCCCGGAGGGGTTGATATGGTCGTTCTTTACGCCGCCCGACGCGGCCGTGCGAACTCCGTCCGCTTCGATGAATGCAGACAGTGCGCGCGCCAGACGCAGGCGCCCGCCCGCAAGTTCCTTTTTCGCCAGGAAGGCACCGTGCAGCAGCGTCCCGACGTCGTATTTGAGCAGCACGCTGGCCAGCAGCTTGCGGTCTATCGGGCCTTGTTCCAGCGTGCCAAGTTCGCCCGCGAGTTTGTTGAAGAAGGATTTGTCCTTGCCGGCCAGAAGGTAAGGACTATTGATGCGGTGCGCTTCCAGCACCGTGTCGCTGAGGAACTTTTCCCGCCACATGATGCGCACGTGGGACAGGCCGGCAAGTTCGGGTTTCAAGTTCTGTTCGGCGTCGTCCCAGCACACCGTTTCCAGGCGGTTGGCCATGCTCTGCGCGCTTTCGACCAAAAGCGAAGTGCCGCTTGCGGTCTGGAAGGTCGCGGCACCCAGACCGGGAAAGCCGGTCGGCTGAAAGCGGCTGCCTTGCATGGGTTGCAGGGCGATTTCAAAGAGCAGGCGCGGCGCGCCGTCGAGACTGGATAATTCGAAGGACATGGTCAGACTCCTGACAAAAAGTGTGGATCGAGGCGCTGCATGAAATCGCGCGCCGTGGAGCGCGCAACAGGAAATGCCAGGGCGGCTGCCCACAAACGGGCGTCGGCCGGCGCAGCAGTGGCAAAACGAAGGGCGACACGAACGCCGGCCGCGGCCAGCCGGCGCAAAGCAAGTTCCACGGCGCCGGCCGCATCGCCCGCGGCCAGGCGCCGGAACACCGCGGGGTCGCAGCCTATGCTCCGGCCGGGCTCTATCGGCCACGGCAGCATGGCTAGGCGCAACACCAGCCAGCCGTCATCCGGCAGCGCGCCGCGCGGCGGCTGCATGACGGGCACCGGCTGCCGGGCCCAGGCTTGACTGTCCAGCGCCATCAGGGCGCGCGCCAGCGCGAGGCTACGGTCGAGGTCGATCTGGCCGCCGAGCAGCGCGGCGATGTCGCTCGCGTGAGCCGTGGCCCGATACGCTGGAACGAGCGGCAAAAGGCGTGCGCCGCTGCGCGCCGCGTCGATGTGGCGCCGTTCCACCAGGGCGATGGCGTCGGCAATGCCGCTGCGGCCGCGCAACACCGCTTCCGGTGCCACCCTGAGTCGGTTCTGGCCGCCTTCGCCGGTGGTTTCGAAACGGCCGGTTTTGTTGAGGGTAAGCCAGTTTTGCCGTACCGGATAAAGCGGCCTCAAGCTGCGTGGAAAGGCGCCGGCCTGCAGGGCGAATGCAAGCGCCAGGCGAAATTCCGCACTGCCGTCGTCCGAGGCCGCCACCCACTGTGGCCGCAGGCGCGGAATAGGCCCGGCCGCACTGCCGCTGCCGGTGGACAGCACGGCTTCGACCTCCGCCAAGGCGAGCAGCACGGACTGCCAGCGCACCGCCTCGTCAGCGTGGCTAGTCAGTGCAAACAGCGCTGCGCTTAGTGCGCGCTCGGCCGCGCGCAGACGTGCGGCGGCGTTTTTCTCGCGCGCCTGGCGACGCAGGCGCGGCAGCCAGGCATCCAGGTCGTCAAGATTGGCAAGCGTGGGAACATCGCGCTCGGGTACGCTGTAGCGCCCCAGCGGCACGGCGAAATTGCTTTGACCGTTGCGCTCCAGGTAGCCGTAGCGCTCGAACGCGGCAATGCCCCGTGCCACACCGAGCCGCGCAACCGCCCGGGCCAGATCGAGCGGCTCGCGCGCAGCGCGCGTGCCTAGCTGGGCACGGCCTTCCGCCAGCAAGCGGCGAAAGTCGGCAAGGGTGGTCGGATTCGCCCAAACGGGCATCCACTGTTCCCCGCGCGAATCGGAGTCGGTGTCGCTCGAACTGGCGTATCCAGCGCCCTGCGCCGGCAGCGCGAACGGCGCCGCCGCATATGCGGGCCCGTTGCCCAGCATGCGGCGGGTGGCACTGGACGCGAACAGCAAGGTGCCTTCGAGCATGAGGACGAAGTCGAAGGGGTTGATAAGGCTGTCGCCGTCAGGTCCGTTGCAGCTGTTCGCACCGCCGGCTGCCGCCGGCAGGTACTGTCCCACTGCACGCCCAGGTTGATTGCCGGGGACAGCGCTGGCCCACAGTGCGGACCTCAACCACGCCGACGCCGGCGACCGGGGCGGGGCACACGGCTGGGCAAGGTCGTAAATTTCATTCAGGCGTTGCAGGAAGTTATTGGTGAAATCCAGCCGGCCATCGTTACCGCCCGTGCCCAGCAGTGCCGGATATTTCGCCGCACCGAGCTCATCGAGCACCAGCGCCGCGTCAAGCCACTCGCGCGGCGCACCGCGCCAGCGCATGCGAAAGATGGGAATGATGTCCGACTTGATGGTGTTGTACGTGCGCTGCGCTTCGTTCAGGCGCTTCACGTATTCGGGGTCCTCCTTGATTGCTTTTCGTGCGGCAGAACTTAAGGACTTGTCTTTGCTTTCGTCCTTGATGGCCTGCACTGCGTTCGCCGCGGCTTGCAAGCCCCCGATTACGCCGCGCGCCGCGCGTATGCCCTCGCGCAAATCCAGAAAGCGCTGTGCCTGCGACTGTTCTACGGGAGTCAATCCGGGATCCGGGGACTTGAAAAACCCCGCGCCTTTATTCCAAGGGGACAATATCGGCGTTGGTCGATAATGATCGAGAAAAAACTGCTCCAGGCCGGTAGCGTCAAGCTCGCACGAAAGCATGAATGTTTCGTTCTGCCACCATGCTCTAGCCCCGCTGTCGGCCTGTTGGGCTACCAGACGGAATATTCCCAGCGCCTTCAGATAGTTCGCAAGGGGCGCCGTGGTGCAGCCTTGAAGCTTATGCAGGTGCATGTTCAGTCCTCCCGTGCAACGGCGGCCGAAGCACCGCTGTGTTCGCCAGACGTCCGGGCATTGAGCAGCGGGTCGGCACTGGTCAGTGCGGATGCGCGCTGGTCGGCCGCACGCAACAGGCATTCGAGGTAAGCCAATCCGAACGGACCATGCCGTTCGAGCAATCCGAGCACGCGCTCGGTCCATCCGCGGCCGGTGTGCGGATTGAGCCCGGCCGCAGAGGCGGCCAGCGACAGTTGCAGCGCCGGCAGGCTGCGCGCCGTGCCTGACGAATCGGCAACTTCCATTGCGGGCAGCATGTCTCCTTCCACGATGCCGCGTATGCGCGTGCGGCCGTCGGACATGTCCTGGTCGGCTTTGCAGGCGTGCCAGGTCACGCGCACTTTGCCGTGGTGAGCGCACACCAGATAGGCCAGCAGGTCGAAAGCCTCGGCCCCGAGTGCAAGAATTTCGGCTTGCAATACGCCCATGTCGCCGTTCTGTTGTGCGTCGGGGGCGGCGGCATGGCCGATCTTGCCGAGCAGATCCCGCCATGGACCGAGCAATGCCGCATGTCCGGGTCGGTGCCGGCGCAGAATCGAGAAAAGCGCCAGCGTGCTGGCCAGTTCGTGCCGAAATCCGGCACGCCGCGGCTCGTCGGACATCGGATACATGCGTGCCGGCGCCAACCAGGCGCCGGGCGGTGCTTTCGCCAGGTCGCCGCGCAGCGGGCGGTCCGCCGCGCGCATCGAATCCTGAAAGGCCACGAATGCTTTGCCGGCATCGTGCCAGCGCCCCGCCAATCCGAACAAATCAGCCTGGGCAGGCGCCAGCAAAGCAGCCAGAGCGCGAGCAAGCTGCCCGGTTTCGGCCCCATGCGTGGCAATGGTTTTCCAGGGATAGCGGCTCAGCGCTTCGTCGTCCTGTGTGGAATCCGCCTCTTCGGCGCGCGACAGCTCCATCGCTGGCAGGGGCAGAACCGCGGCGGCGCTTTGCGGAGCCCAGCCTTCCGACGCGACGTAGCCGCCATTTTGGGCCGCCACCAATACGGTCTGACCCGGGTAAAGATCCTTGCCGCCGGCGCGGCGCCAGCTGTTTTCAAGCCAATCCCACACCCAGGCGCGCATGCCGGCCTTGAGCCGGTCACTGGCTTTTTCGCAAAGCCATTCGCGTGCTTTCAAGAAAGGCACGGCACACAAGGCAGCGCGCTGGGGCCGCAGTTTGTTGCTCGGGTAGTCATCGGCGCGGATGTCCTCCCAGAACACCTGCACGTCGCGCTCGGGTCCCGAACGGATGTAACGGCTGATGTCGATGTCCGCGCCGGAAAGGTCGGGCGTGGTGTCGAACAGGTCGTCTATTTCATGGCGCAGCAGGAGGTGACGCGGCGCGTAGGGATAGAGCGCGGCGAGCCTGTCCGGGTGTGCCGTTTCGTACGCGGCGAGGCCCGCGGGGCTGGCATCCGGCAGTTCGGCCAACGCGGCGCGCGCGGCATCCAGCTCGGCGAGCGCGTAAGGCAATGCCGCCTTGTCGTCCTTGGGCCGGTAGTCGAGCACGATCACACTGGCGCGACCGCCCCAGCGCGCGCTGCGGCCAAAGCGCTGCACCAGGCCAGCCCAGGGCGCAAGCTGGGTAATCAGCAGCGCCGCAGAGTAATCGACACCGGCCTCGACAACCTGGGTCGCCACGACTATGCGGTCGGTACCCGGCGCACAGGCAGCGGCACAAAGGAAGTCGCCGCGCCAGCTGACGCGCTCGGCCGGCCTGAACCGGCTGTGGATGAGGCGCAAGTCGGTACCATCTAGCGATTTTTCGCGCCCTAGCAGGCGGTAGATTGCAACGGCCTCTTCGACGGTATTGACGACCACCAGAGTCGGCCCGCCCGCACCCCGCCCATGTTCCAGATGCAAGCGGGCAACCAGCGCAGCAGATTCGGCGGCGCTTTTGCTCTCCACCAGCCCACAAGGCTTTTCGACGCGCGTCCATAGTGGCAGGCTGCGGTCCGCGTCGGTCAAAGCGTGCGGGGGCATGTCCGCGTAGGCGGCAGTTTCGGGGCTGCGCCGGAACCAGTCCGCTTGCAAGGTGGCACTCATCCACCAACTGAATACCGGCCGGATTTGCTTGCCGGCTGCACGCTCGCCGTCGCGAAATGCCTGCAGCTGGCCGGCCGTTGCGAGCGCGACATCCATAAGCTGGATTTCGTCGAACACCCAAAGGCAGTCCTGATTCAACAGCCCGAATTCCATGGGCCAGCGCGCGCGCGGGGAGGCGTAACCGCGATTGAGCGCGCGCGACAGCAGCATGTCCTGCGTACCGATCAGCACCGCGCAGCGCTCCGGATACAGGTGCCAGTCACCCAAATCTGCACCGCCCATGAGCGGGTACACCGCGGCACCCGTTTCGCCTTCGTTCAGCAGGCCCAGGCGCGTCAGGGCAAGCTTTGCCGCATCGACGGTTTGCTCGACCAGTACGCGCATGGGCAGGCACCACACCAGCCGCCGGGGCCAGGCGTCGTCGCCTCGGTGCAGGCGATGCCATGCCCACACGGCCAGCACGCCCAGCGTTTTGCCAAAGCCGGTAGGGATGCGAATCAGGCGATTGCGGCATGCGGCGTCCGACGCAAGCTCGATTTGCCAGGCATGCGGCGCAAAACCAGTGGGCCCTTCGGGGTCGTGCTCAGGGCGGGTAGCACAAGCGAAAAAATCTTCGAAAGTCATCGTTTCCATCTCGTTGGTGATTGCGACTGGATCGCGCGCTGCAGATGCACGAGCGCGCAACTGTATGTCCCTCCCGTGCTCATTCCGTGAGCACGTCGGCACCGGACGGCGGGGAATATTGCGCGAGCGCGGCTTGCAGTTCGGCGCGCACGGCGGCGCGCAGGCTGGCGGGGGCCAGCACTTCGACGTGGCGGCCGTGGCGCAGGATGTCCATGGCGAGTTCGCGCGCGTCGGCGTAAGGCAGTTCGAGTTCGTAGCGGCCGTCGGGCAGGCTGCGGCCGCGCTGGTCGGGGTGCCATAGTTCTTCGGCCACCCAGCGTGCGCGTTCGGCGCTGAACAACAGGCGCGCGTGCTGGCGCGGCGGGCCGGCGAATATGCCGTAGGCGGCGTCGAAGTGCGCCGCCACGTCGGCGTCCGGCACTTCATGCGCGGCCAGGTCCAGCGGCTGGGCGTGCAGGATGCGTTCCAAGGCGAAGCTTCTTAGCGCGCCGCGCTCGTGACACCAGGCCTCCAGGTACCAGTTGTCGCGCCAGCGCGTAAGGCGTTGCGGCGATACGCTGCGCCGGCCGGGCGGGCGCGCGGCGCTGCGCGGCTGGTATTCGATGTCAAGCCGGCGGCGCTGCGCCAGCGCCAGCGCGCAGCTTTCGAAACTGTGCCCCACGCCGCGCCCGGCCACGCGCGGCAGGTGCATGCGCCGGGCAAGTTCGCCGCCGCCCAGGTGTTCGGCCGACACCAGTTCGTGGATGCGCTTGCGCACCGGCGCGAGGGCCGCCGACAGCAGGCCGGGTTCGGCATCTTCGAGCAGGCGCTGCGCGAGCAACAGGGCGGTCAGTTCGCCGGGCGTGAACCACAGGCCGGGCAGTACGGTTTCGGCGCCCTGTTTGTAGCGATAGCCCTGCCCGCGCACGCAGTCGATCTGTCCGCCGTATTCGCGCAGGGTGCGGATGAGCCGCGTGACGGTGGAGCGCGTGCATTCCAGATGGCTGGCGATTTCGTCGCGCGGCACCGGCCGGTGCCTGGCCCGCAGCAACTCGTGCAGCCTGAAAAAACGATGCAGCATGTCCATGCGCGCCCCGGTCCCTGCAGCAAACGCTCGGATTATGCACGGAGGTCGTGTAGCTTCCTGGCTTTAATGTATCTGATGCCGGTGAGCTTTGGAGTTTTTGTTGTGCCGGAGGGTAGGCTGTCGGGGCAACAAAAATACGCCTCGCGTGCGCGCGCCATCCGGGCCTGCGGGCGCCCGGCCGCGGGGACGCCGCGCTGCCCGACTTCCGGCTGTGGCGGGCGGTCGCTGCGGCCGGCTGGCGTGCGCGTCACCGCCCCGCTTGCGCGG
>JAEUNN010000183.1 GCA_016791085.1 Rhodocyclaceae bacterium
GCCGTGCAGGGATAGCGTATAGACCGATTCGTCGCCGGCAAATATGGATGCCGTGCCGTCGCCCTGGTGCACGTCGAGGTCGATGATCGCCACGCGCCGCGCCAGCCCTTCCGCCTGCATCGCGCGCGCGGCGACTGCTGCGTCATTGAACACGCAAAACCCCGCGCCGGCGTCACGGCGCGCGTGGTGGGTGCCGCCGGCCAGATTTACCGCGATATTTTCCTGTAGCGCCGCGCGGCAGGCGCCCAGGGTGGCGCCGGCCGACCGCCGCGATCGCTCCACCATGGCTGGCGACCAGGGAAAACCTATGCTGCGCAGTTCTGCCGCGCTCAATTCGCCCGCCGCCACGCGCGCCACATATTCGGGCGCGTGCGCGCCGTGCAGTTCGGCATCGCTCGCGGCGGCCGGCAATTCGAGCCGCAACCAGGGCAATTCGGCTGCCACGCGCGCGCGCAACAGGCTGTATTTCTGCATCGGAAAGCGATGCTCCGGCGGCAACGGCAGCACGAAGGCATCGGTGTAGAAACAACGCACGCCGCAGCACCTACCACTCGAGCGGTGCGCGATCGCGGAAAAAGCCGCCGCTGGGTCCATCTGCCGGCAGCGTGGAGAGCCAGACCGCGGTATCCGCGCCTTCGTGCGCACTGCGCGGCGCGTGCGGCCCGCCGATTTCGGTGCGGCACCAGCCGGGGCACATGGCATTCACCTTGACCGGGGTGTCCGCAAATTCCGCCGCCAGGATGCGCGTGAGCGCATTCAGCGCGGTCTTGCTGATGCGATAGGCCGGCGTGCCGCTGCCCATTCCGGCCAGACTGGCCAGCGAACTGGACAGATTCACGATGCGTCCGGCCGGCGCTTCGCGCAACAGCGGCGCGCAGGCCTGGGTGATGCGCAGCGCGCCGATCAGGTTTACGTCCAGCGTGTTGCGCAGCACGTCGGGATCGAGCGACAGCGCACCGCGGCGGCCGCTATCCAGCATGACCCCGGCGTTATTGACGAGCACGTCGAGCCGGCCCGGCGCGCGCCGCAGGCGTTCGGCCAAGCGTGCCACCGAACCGGCATAGCGCAGGTCCAGTTCCCACACTTCGACCGAATGGCCGACGTATGCAGGGCGCGCTTCGGCCGGTTGGCGGGCGGTGGCGATCACGAAATAACCCTGGCCCGCCAGCGCCAGGGCGATTTCGAAACCTATGCCACGATTGGCGCCGGTAACAAGTGCGACAGGCTGCATGTGGAAACCTCCGGTTTGCGTTTGGACGCCGCCTGGGGCATCTTTACAGGTTTGCAACTCGCAAGGTTACCCCATGCGCTATCAGGATTTGCGCGATTTCATCGTGCAACTCGAAACTTTGGGCGAATTGAAGCGGGTCCGGCACCCCGTCGATACGCGCCTGGAAATGACGGAAATATGTGATCGCCTGCTGCGCCGGGGCGGCCCGGCCGTGCTGTTCGAGTCGCCGCAGGGTGCATCCGGTGCGCACACGATACCGGTACTGGGCAATCTGTTCGGCACTCCCCAGCGCGTCGCCATGGGTATGGGTCAGCCGGCCGACAAATGGCGCGAAGCTTTGCGCGAGGTCGGCCGCGTGCTGTCGGTGCTCAAGGAGCCCGAGCCGCCGAAAGGCTTGCGCGACGCCTGGGACAAACTGCCGCTCGTCAAGCAGGTGCTGAACATGGCGCCGCGCGTGCTGGCGCGCGGCCCGGTGCAGGAAGACGTGGGCGCCGGCAGCGATGTGGATTTGGCGCGCCTGCCCATACAGACCTGCTGGCCGGGCGATGCCGCGCCGCTGGTAACCTGGGGCCTGGTGGTAACGCGCGGACCCGACAAGCCGCGCCAGAACCTGGGCATTTACCGCCAGCAACTGCTGGGACGCAACAAGCTCATCATGCGCTGGCTGGCGCATCGCGGCGGTGCGCTGGATTTCCGCGACCACTGCCGCGTCCATCCCGGCAAGCCGTTTCCGGTCGCCGTGGTATTGGGCTGCGATCCGGCCACCATACTGGGTGCGGTCACCCCGGTGCCGGACAGCCTGTCGGAATACCAGTTCGCCGGCCTGTTGCGCGGCGCGCGTACGGAACTCGTGAAATGCCTGGGCAGCGAACTGCAGGTGCCGGCCTATGCGGAAATCGTGCTGGAAGGCGTGATCCACCCGGGCGAAACCGCCAGCGAAGGGCCTTACGGCGACCACACCGGCTATTACAACGAAGTCGCGTCCTTCCCGGTATTTACGGTCGAACGCATTACGCAGCGCCGTTCGCCCATCTACCATTCCACCTACACCGGCAAGCCGCCGGACGAACCGGCGGTGCTGGGCGTGGCGCTCAATGAAGTGTTCGTGCCGCTGTTGCAGAAGCAATTTCCCGAAATCGCGGATTTTTACCTGCCGCCCGAAGGCTGTTCCTACCGCATGGCGCTGGTGGCCATGAAAAAGCAGTATCCGGGGCACGCCAAGCGCGTCATGTTCGGCGTGTGGAGCTTTTTGCGCCAGTTCATGTACACCAAATTCATCGTGGTGGTCGATGACGACATCGATATCCGCGACTGGAAGGAGGTCATCTGGGCCATCACCACGCGCGTCGATGCCGCGCGCGACAGCGTGATCGTGGAGCACACGCCCATCGACTACCTGGATTTCGCCAGCCCGGAAGCCGGCCTGGGCTCGAAACTGGGACTGGATGCGACCAACAAGTGGCCCGGCGAAACGCGCCGCGAATGGGGCCGGCCCATACTGCGCGATGCCGACGTGGTGCGCCGCATAGACGCGATGTGGGACCGGCTGGGCCTGTGAGCGCAGCGCTCAGTCGCCGCCCAGATAGGCCTGGCGCACGCGGCTGTCGTCGAGCAGGCGGTCGGCGCGGTCGGCCAGCGTGATGAGCCCGCTTTCCATGACATAGCCGCGCGCCGACACGGTGAGCGCGAGGCGTGCATTCTGTTCGACCAGCAGGATGGACACCCCTTGTTCGGCGATCGAATGCACGACTTCGAATACCTTCTGCACCATGAGCGGCGCGAGCCCCATGGACGGTTCGTCCAGCAGCAGCAATTGCGGCCGCGCCATGAGCGCGCGGCCCAGAGCGAGCATTTGCTGTTCGCCGCCCGACAGGGTGCCGGCGAGCTGGCGCCGGCGCTCCTTGAGGCGCGGCAAAAGCTGGTAGACGTGCTCCAGGTCGGCCGCGATGTCCGCGACGTCGCGGCGGTGATAGGCGCCCATGGCGAGGTTTTCCTCGACCGACAGGCGTGCGAACACGCCGCGCCCTTCCGGCACCAGCGTGAGCCCCAGACCGATCAGTGCATGCGGCGGGCGCTCGGAAATGTCGGCGCCACGGTAAACCACCGACCCGGAGGCCGGCAGCATGCGTGCCAAGGCCTTGAGCGTACTGGTCTTGCCGGCGCCGTTGGCACCGATCAGGCACACGGTTTCGCCGGCCCCGACTTCGAAACTGATGCCCTTGACGGCCTGGATGCCGCCATAGGAAACGCGCAGGTCTTGCACCGCCAGCATGGGCACACTCATTGCACCGGCCCGCCCAGATAGGCCTCGATCACGCGCGCATCGCGCTGCACCACTTCGGGCGCCGCCTCGGCGATTTTTTCGCCGTAATCGAGCACCGCCACGCGATCGCATAGCCCCATCACAAGTTTCACGTCGTGTTCGATCAACAGGATGGTGATGCCGTCGGCGCGCAAATTTTCGATCAGATGGCGCAGGGCCGCGGTTTCGCTGGCGTTCATGCCGGCCGCGGGTTCGTCCAGCGCCAGCAGGCCGGGCTCGGTGGCCAGCGCGCGCGCGATTTCGAGGCGGCGCTGGTCGCCGTAAGGCAGGTTGCGCGCCAGGTCATTGGCGCGCGCATCGATGCCCACATAGCGGAGCAGGGCGTGCGCGCGCGCCACGATGGCCTTTTCTTCGGCGCGTGTGGCGCGGCTTGCGGTGACGGCCCCCCACACCCCGGCACGGCTTTTGGTGTGGCGTCCGACCATCACGTTTTCCAGCGCGGTCATGTTGCCGAACAGGCGGATGTTCTGGAAAGTGCGCGCGATGCCGGCGCGCACGACCTGGTGGGCCTGACCCAGGTCCAGCCTGTGCCCGGCGAAATCTATGTGACCGGCGTCGGCCGTGTAGAGCCCGGTCAGCACGTTGAAAAACGTGGTTTTGCCGGCGCCGTTCGGGCCGATCAGGCCATAAATTTCGCCCTTGTGTATGGTTAGCGATACGTCGGACAGGGCGCGCACGCCGCCGAAATTCTTGCGTATGCCGCGTGCGTCGAGCAACAGCTCGCTCATGTTTCTTTCTCGGCCGAGGCGAACTCGCGCCGGCGTATCGCCGAGGGCCACAGCCCGGCCGGCCGGAACAGCATGACCACGATGAGCGCGCCGCCGAACAGCAACATGCGCAGCGCTTCCGGGTCCAGCAGCATGCGGCCGAACATCCAGATTTGCATGGGACGCGCCGCATAGCGCAGGGCCTCGGGCAAAATCGCCAGCAGCAGCGCGCCCAGCACCACGCCGGGAATGTGGCCCATGCCGCCCAGCACCACCATGCACAGCACCATGATGGATTCCAGCAATCCGAACGATTCGGGGCTCACGAACTGCTGGAAGCCGGCGAACAGACCGCCTGCCACGCCGCCGAAACTTGCCCCCATCGCGAACGCCAGCAGCTTGATGTTGCGCGTATTGATGCCGCAGGCCTTGGCGGCGATTTCGTCCTCGCGTATGGCCACCCAGGCGCGCCCTATGCGCGAATCTTCGAGCCGTATGCAGATGAACATGGTGAGGATCGCGAGCGCCAGGAACAGGTAGTAGAACAGGTATAGCGAAGGCAGCGCGATGCCGAACAACACCAGCGGCTTTTCCAGCGCATGGCCGGCAACCGACATGCTGTCGATATTGGCGATGCCCTGCGGACCGTTCGTGATATTGAGCGGGGCGTTCAGGTTGTTCAGGAAAATGCGGATGATTTCGCCGAAACCCAGGGTCACGATGGCCAGATAGTCGCCGCGCAGGCGCAGCGTGGGCGCGCCCAGCAATACGCCGAACAGCGCGGCGCAGGCGGCGCCCAGCGGCAGGATTACCCACAGCGGCAGGTGCAGGCCGAAATGCGGACTGGCCAGCAGCGCGTACAGATAGGCGCCCACGGCATAGAACGCGATGTATCCCAGATCGAGCAGGCCGGCGAAGCCCACGACGATATTGAGCCCCAGCGCCAGCATCACGTAGAGCAGCGCAAAATCGACGATGCGCACCCAGGAATTGCCGAAATTCATGCCCAGCACGAAAGGCACGGCGGCGAGCGCGGCTGCGGCGATGAGCAGGCCGGTGAACGCGGCGGCTTTGGGTTGGGCGCGCGGAAAGAGGCGCGCGATCGGGGCGGGCATCATGCCCGCTCCGCGACTTTTTCGCCCATCAGGCCCGAGGGGCGGAACACCAGCACCAGGATGAGCACGAAAAACGCGAATATGTCTTTGTAATTGGAGCCGAGGAAGCCGCGGTCGCCGAAGCGTTCGCACAGGTCCGCGCCCATCCCGCCCGGCAGGTGGGTGCTCCACCAGCAGAAATTGGTGAGGTCGCCGATATAGCCGGCGCCCAGCGCTTCGATCACGCCGAGCAATACCCCGCCCAGCATGGCGCCGCCCAGATTGCCTATGCCGCCCAGCACGGCGGCCGTGAAGGCCTTCAGACCGAGCAGGAAGCCCATGTGGTAATGCGCGGTCGAATAGTTCGCGCTGACCATGAGGCCGGCCAGCGCGCCGAGCGCCGAGCCCAGCACGAAGGTGAAGGCGATGATGCGGTTCACATCCACGCCCATGAGGCTGGCGATGGCCGGATGTTCCGAGGTGGCGCGCATGGCGCGGCCGAGCCGCGTGCGATTCACCAGCAGCCACAGTCCTCCCATGGTGCCGGCTGCGAGCAGCACGATCATGATTTGCACATCGGTCAGCGCGGCGCCCAGAAACTGGTGCGGGGCGGCCGGCAGCACGGGCGGGAAGGTATGGTAGTTGCGGCCCCAGAACAGCATGGCGATCTGTTGCAGCAGGATGGACACGCCTATCGCCGTGATGAGCGGTGCGAGGCGCGGTGCGTGGCGCAGCGGACGGTAGGCGATGCGCTCGATCAGAAAGCCGGTCGCCATGCAGACCACCGCGGCGACCGCCAGACCCGCCAGCACGATCACCGGGCCCGGCAGCCCACTGGACTGTAGCCGCGCAATGACCGACAACGCGGTGAGCGCACCGATCATGACGACTTCGCCGTGCGCGAAATTGATGAGCCCCATGATGCCGTACACCATGGTGTAGCCCAGTGCTACCAGGGCATAGATGCTGCCCAGCACGAGGCCATTCACGATCTGCTG
>JAEUNN010000190.1 GCA_016791085.1 Rhodocyclaceae bacterium
ACCCGCAATTTTTTTCAAGCGCACGTCGGGATAGCGCAATATGGGAAGAAGTGCCATGAAAAAGTCTTGCTGATCTAGGACATTACATGCAGAATTTAATGCAACTTGTCATTTTCCGCGCGCGCGCTACACTTTGCGGCACTCCGGAAAATTCCTCCGCGGCCACCAAGCCGCGGCACCTATGCCCGCCGCGCGGGCAAGCGAGGCCGACATGATCGGAAAAATTATAGCCGGGCTGGCGCTGGCCGTAGCGGCCAATGCTTACGCGGCCGATGCCAAGCCCGTACAGATCGCCGAAAACGCGCCCGACCGGCACGTCGTGGTACCCGGCGACACGCTATGGGGAATTTCCGCGATGTTCCTCAAGGACCCGTGGCGCTGGCCCGAAGTATGGCGCTTGAACAGCGAACAGATACGCAATCCGCACCTGATCTATCCGGGCCAGGTCGTGTACCTCGATCGCAGCGACGGCTCGCCGCGCCTGCGCCTGGGCAAGGCCGTGGGCGGCACGGTCAAGCTGGAACCCAAGGTGTATGAAACGTCCATCAGCAGCGCCATCGCCTCCATTCCGCAGCAGGTCATAGAGCCGTTCCTGACGCGGCCGCTGGTCGTGGAGCCGGATTTCAACCAGAGCGCGCCGAAAATCATCGCCACCGACGAAAACCGCGTGTGGCTCAGCGCCGGCGACAGCGCATTCGTGACCGGCCTGCAGGGCGACCAGACACGCTGGCAGGCATTCCGGCCGGCGCGGCCGATCAAGGATCCGGCCACCAAGGAAGTGCTGGGCTATGAAGCGCAATACCTGGGCGAATTACGCCTGTTGCGCTCCGGCGACCCGGCCGAATTGCGCGTGCTGACAGCCAGGGAAGAAATCGGCCGCAACGACCGCCTGGTCCCGGCCGAACCCAGCCAGGTAATCAGTTATGTGCCGCACGCGCCCGAAACCAGCCCGGACGGCAAGGTGTTGCAGATACTCGACGGCGTGCTGCAGGCCGGCCGGTATTCGGTGTTGCTGATCAACCGCGGCCGCGACGCCGGCCTGGAAGTGGGCCATGTGCTGGCCACCTACCGCGACGGCGAAGTCGCACGCTACCGCGACGACCAGAAGGTCACCAATTACCGTCTGCCGGCGCAGCGCACCGGCCTCATATTCGTGTTCCGCGTATATGACCGCCTGTCCTACGCGCTGGTCATGAACAGCTACAAAGCGCTGCAGGTCGGCGACCACGTAGTCAAGCCCGACGTCGAATACGCCGGCCGCTGAGCGCGGGGCGCGCGTGGCGGCGGGCGGTTCGGGCGGCCTGGCGGCCTGGATACGGCTCACGCGCACGCCCGGTGTCGGCCCCGCCTCGCAGCGTGCGCTGCTGGCGCGCTTCGGCCTGCCGGAACAAATTTTTTTGGCACGGCCGGCCGATCTGGCCGCCTGCATAGGCGAACAGCGTGCGCTGGCGCTATTGGCCGGGCGCGATACGGCAGCCGAACAGGAAGCGCTGGCCTGGGACGAACAGCCCGGCAACGCCGTCGTCACGCTGGCCGACGCGCGCTACCCGCAGCGCCTGCTGCAATCCCCCGATCCACCCGTGCTGCTGTATGTGAAAGGCCGCAGCGAACTGCTGCAGGCGCCCGCGCTGGCCATCGTCGGCGCGCGCAACGCCACCCAGCAGGGCTGCCAGGATGCGACGGCGTTTGCCCGCGCCTTCGCGGCGGGCGGGCTGTGCGTGGTGAGCGGACTGGCGCAGGGCGTGGATGCCGCGGCCCATGCCGGTGCGCTGGACGAACCGGCATCCACGATCGCCGTGATCGGTACCGGCGCCGATCGCATCTATCCGCCTTCCAATGCCGCGCTGGCGCGGCGCATCGCAACGCTGGGCTGCATCGTGAGCGAACTGCCGCTGGGCACGGCGCCGCGCAAGGAAAATTTCCCGCGCCGCAACCGCATCATCGCCGGACTGGCGCTGGGCGTGCTGGTGGTCGAAGCGGCGCGCACCAGCGGCGCGCTCATTACGGCCAAACTGGCGGGCGAATTCGGGCGCGAAGTGTTCGCGCTGCCCGGATCCATCCATTCCCCGCTGTCCAAAGGCTGTCACGCGCTCATACGCCAGGGCGCCAAACTGGTCGAATCGGCGCGCGACGTGCTGGAAGAACTGCACCTGCCGGTGCCGCCGGCGCCGGACCAGGACGCCGTGGCGTCCACGCCGGACGCGGACGACGCGCCGCAGGACGAACTGCTGGCCGCGCTCGGCCACGGTCCGGTCGGCATGGACGAACTGGCCGGACGCAGCGCGCTGCCGGCCGACCAATTGCTGGCGCGGCTTACCGAACTGGAACTGGACGGCCTGGTGGAACAATTGCCGGGCGGGCGCTACCAGCGCATTCTGCGCGCGCCGCAGTGAATATGCACATGCCCTGGAGGGGCGTACAGAAGGTTCTTGGCGCGGCCGCGCGGCGTGCGCGGGCCACTGCTGCCGCCGTCATGGCGCGCCGCGCGCCACACGGCGCAGCCTTGCTGCTTGCATGCGGCGCGGAATTGTCTCTATCATGCCGCGCTTGCGGGCCCGGCGTTTGGCATGGGCCCTGATCGACACGGGCTCTGCCATGGGCAAAAAACTTATCATCGCCGAAAAACCGTCCGTCGCACAGGACATCGCGCGCGCGCTGGGCGGCTTTGCGCGCAGCGGTGATTATTTCGAGTCCGAACAGTTCGTACTGTCCTCGGCCATCGGCCACCTGCTGGAACTGGCCGTACCCGACGAGTACGAAGTCAAGCGCGGCAAGTGGTCGTTCGCCCACCTGCCGGTGATACCGCCGCATTTCACGCTGGCTCCCATAGAAAAGACCGAAGAGCGGCTCAAGCTGCTGGTGCGTCTGGCCAAGCGCAAGGACGTCGAAACCCTCATCAACGCCTGCGACGCCGGACGCGAGGGCGAGCTCATATTCAATTACATCGTGGAGCACGCCAAAACGCCCAAGCGGGTCGAGCGCCTGTGGCTGCAGTCCATGACCGGCGACGCCATCCGCGACGGCTTTGCACACCTGCGCGCCGCCCACGAGGTGGAAGGTTTGCGCCAGGCCGCCATGTCGCGTGCCGAAAGCGACTGGCTCATAGGTATCAACGGCACCCGCGCGATGACCGCCTTCAATTCCAAGACCGGCGGCTTTCACCTGACCACGGTGGGGCGCGTGCAGACGCCCACGCTGGCCATCGTGGTGGATCGCGAGGAGCGCATCAAGCGCTTCGTGCCGCGCGACTACTGGGAACTGGAAGCGCGCTTCGAAGTGGCCGCCGGCACCTATACGGGGCGCTGGTTCGACGAAAATTTCAAAAAATCCGACGACGACGAACATGCGCGCGCCGAACGCCTGTGGGACGTGGCGCGCGCCGAGGCGATACGCGCGCGCTGCCTGGGCAAGCCCGGCCGCATAGAAGAAGAAGCCAAACCCAGCACGCAGCTGTCGCCGCTGTTGTACGACCTCACCTCGCTGCAGCGCGAGGCCAACGGGCGCTTCGGCTTTTCCGCGCGCACCACGCTGCAGATTGCGCAGGCCCTGTACGAAAAGCACAAGGTGCTCACCTACCCGCGTACCGACGCGCGCGCGCTGCCGGAAGATTACCTGGCCACCGTGCACGGTGTGCTGGGTCACCTGGGCGCGCCGTATGACACGTTTGCCGCGCACATCCTGCAGCAGGGCTGGGTGAAGCCCAACAAGCGCATATTCAACAACGCGAAAATATCCGACCACTTCGCCATCGTGCCGACCGGAACCGCGCCCAAACACCTGTCGGAAGCCGAACAGAAGGTGTACGACCTGGTCACGCGGCGTTTTCTGGCGGTGTTCTACCCGGCCGCCGAATACATGGTGACCACGCGCATCACGCGCGTCGATGGCGAGCCTTTCAAGTCGGAAGGCAAGGTGCTCGTCAACGCCGGCTGGCTGGCCGTCTATGGCAAAGAAGCGGCCGTCGACGACAATCAATCGACGCCGTCGCTGGTGGCGGTCAAAAAGGGCGAAAGCGCCAAAACGCTGGACGTGGCGGTCAAACCCAACCAGACCCGCCCGCCGCCGCGCTACAACGAAGCCACCTTGCTGACCGCCATGGAAGGCGCCGGCAAAACCATAGAGGACGAAGAATTGCGCGCCGCCATGGGCAGCCGCGGCCTCGGCACGCCGGCCACGCGCGCGCAAATCATAGAAAACCTGATCAACGAAAGCTATCTGCACCGCGAAGGGCGCGAACTGTCGCCCACGGCCAAAGCTTTCCAGCTCATGATCGCGTTGCGCGGCCTCAAGATAGACGAACTTACTTCGCCGGAACTGACCGGCGAGTGGGAGTACAAGCTCGCCCAGATGGAACACGGCAGCCTGTCGCGCGCCGAATTCATGAAAGAAATCGGCGAAATGGCGCGCCACATCGTGCTGCAGGCAAAAACCTTCGAATCCGACACGGTGCCCGGCGATTTCGACGAACTGACCACGCCCTGCCCGCGCTGCGGCGGCGTGGTCAAAGAAAACTACAAAAAATTCCAGTGCCAGAAATGCGACTTCGCGCTCTGGAAAATCGTCGCGGGGCGGCAGTTCGAAACCACCGAAATCGAAACCCTGCTGGCCACGCGCCAGGTCGGACCGCTGATCGGGTTCCGCAACAAGATGGGCCGCCCCTTCAACGCGCTCATCAAGCTCAACGACAAGCTGGAACCGGAATTCGATTTCGGCCAGCCGCGCGCCGAAGACGAAACCGGCGAGGCGGTGGATTTCGGCGACCAGGCTGCTATCGGCCCCTGCCCCAAATGCGGTGCCGGCGTGTATGAGCACGGCCTCGCCTATGTCTGCGAAAAAAGCGTGCAAAGCCCGCGCAGTTGCGATTTCCGCTCCGGCAAGGTGATCCTGCAGCAGCCGGTGGAACGCGAACAGATGCAGAAGCTGCTGGCGAGCGGACGCACCGACCTGCTCAAAAATTTCGTGTCGGCGCGCACGCGGCGCAAATTTTCGGCGTTTCTGGTACGCCAGCCCGACGGCAAGGTGGGTTTCGAATTCGAAAAGAAAGCTGCCGCGCCCAAAAAGCCGGCCGGCGAAGCAGCAGCCGGCGACGCCAAAGCCCCGGCCGCCCGCGCGAAAAGCACGCGCGCGGCGCCGGCCGCCGATACCTCCGCGGACAGTCCGCCCGCCGCGCCGGCCAAGCCGGCCGCGACGCGCAAGCGCAAGGCGGCGCCATGAGTACCGCCGCCGCCCCCAATGCGGAAGCGCAGGCGGTACTGGATTGCTGGTTCCTGCCGCCCGACCACAAGAACCATTGCCAGCCGCGCCGCGAGTGGTTCTACAAGGACCCGGCGTTCGACGACATGTTGCGCGCGCGCTTCGAGCCGCTGGTCGCGCGCGGCCTGGCCGGCGGCCTCTTGGAATGGGAACGCAGCCCGCTCGGACGGCTGGCGCGCGTGCTGGTGCTGGATCAGTTTCCGCGCAACCTGTACCGCGGCGAGGCGCGCGCCTACGCGGGCGACCCGCTGGCGCTGGCCGCCGCGCAGCGCGCCCTGCATGCCGACGAAGACCGCGAACTGGCGCCGGTACAGCGCCACTTCCTGTACATGCCCTATCAGCACAGCGAAAACATCGCCATGCAGGAAGTGTCGGTGGCGCTGTTCCTCGCGCTGCTGGACCGCTTTCCGACCCAGGACATGGCCTCGGCCTACGATTACGCGCTGCGCCACGAAGCCGTCGTGCGCCGCTTCGGCCGCTTTCCGCATCGCAACGAAGCGCTCGGGCGTGTATCCACGGCTGAAGAGCTGGAATTCCTGAGCCAGCCCGGTTCGCATTTTTAGTGCGCGCCGGGCCGGTGCCGCGCTGGCGCCAAATGGCCGCGCCCGCCGCTGCGCTAAACTTGCCGCCTCGCCGGGCGCCTCAACCCGCAATTTCAGGAGTCGTGCATGACCACGCTGCTGCAACTTACGCCCGTCGAATGCCGCGTGCTGGGCGTGCTGATCGAAAAGGAATCGACCACGCCGGACGTGTATCCGCTCACGCTGAATTCACTGGTGAGCGGCTGCAACCAGAAAACCAGCCGCGATCCGGTCATGAATCTGAACGATGCGGACGTGCAGGCTGCGCTCGACGCGCTGCGCGCCCAAACCCTGGTCAGCGAATCGTCGGGCGGGCGCGTCTGGCGCTACACGCACAACGCCGCCAAAGGCCTGCGCCTCAACAGCGGGGAAATCGCGCTAATCGCCATGCTCTGGCTGCGCGGGCCGCAAACGCCGGGCGAACTGCGCATCCACTGCGAGCGGCTGTACAAATTTGCCGACGTGGATGCGCTGGAAGGCTATCTGGAGCGCCTGGCGCTGCGCGACCCGCCGGTGGTGTTGCGGCTGGCCCGCCAGCCCGGCGCGCGCGAGGCGCGCTGGGCGCACTGTTATTGCGGTACCCCCAGCAATCCGGCGCCGGCCGCGGAAGCGGAAAGCGCCGGCCCGGCCGCCGACAGGCTGGCGCAGCTCGAAGCACGCGTCGCCGCGCTGGAGGCCGCGCTGGGCGAACTTCAGGCGCGCCTGGGCGCCGCAGCCGATTAGGCGGCGCCGCGCGACAGCATCAGAGCGACAGGAGCGGATGGGCGCCGGTCGCTTCCAGCGCCTGAGCGGCGACCCGGGCGCGCACCCGGTTCAGGGGATGCATGACCACGGCCCAGCGACCGCGCCGCACGGCCTGCATGACCTTGTCGATGACGTAACCATGGTCCGGCCGCAAACTTACCAGGCCGGCCAGCATGAGGCCCGCGAACAGGCCGAACACGGCCGAAAACAGCACCGCAAAACCGGGCGAGCTGGCGGCCGCAGGCCAGGGCAGCGCGACCAGCCCAAGCCCGGCGCCGGCTCCGATGAGGGTGGCGAACACGCCGAACAGCAAGTGGCTGCGCCACAGCGTGCGGAATATGCCGCGCGATTCGGGTTCGAGTTTTTCCGCGGCATGGGCGTCGTTGGGCAGGATCAGGTACACCTTTTCGCCGCCTTCGGACGCCTTATTCAACCCGGCGGCCGCAAGTTCGGCGCTGGCGCGGGTGTCGAAACAGGCTGCCACGAGTGTGGTGCTGCGTTCCCCGAACGGACTCAATAGAGAGGACATTGCGCTCTCCTTTTCTGCGTATCGATGACGCAGATATTGGTCCGTCCGCCGGCGCGCGTCAGCCGGCCGGGCGGCCGTCCTCGTGTAGGCGCAGGCCGACCGATCGCAGGCGCGCGCGTTCAGTCGGCGGCGGCGCGTGTCACCGCCACGACTACATTGCCCTTGCCCTGGTATTCGAGGCGGTCGAAACTCATGAGCCGCGCCATGGCGATGCCGCGGCCGTGCGGGTCGAA
>JAEUNN010000209.1 GCA_016791085.1 Rhodocyclaceae bacterium
GCCAGCGCCACCATCGCGCGCATGGCGCAGGAGGACGCGCCTTGCGGTTGCAGCGCCAGCGCCGCATCGGCGGCCAGGCGCGCGTCGGCCACGCGGCCGTTGAGCAGATCGAGGTTGGCCCGGAACACGTGATATTCGGCCGTGCGCTGGCTCGCGTCGATGCGATCAAGTTCGATTTCCGCATCCACCAGACGCCCCTCGGCATAGGCCGCGGCGGCATTCGCAAGCTGCGGGTTTTTCCCCGCCGTGGCGGCATCCACGATGGCCGGATAGCGCACCACCCATTGCACCGCATCGCCGGGTTTGAGCAGCAGATTTGGCCGCGGCGCCGCCACGGCGTCGAAAAACACCGCCTCGTCGCCGCGCACGGTCAGTTTGCCGGTGGCGTTTTCCAGCGCGACCGCGCCACGCGCAACCGCCAGCTGCGCCTGGTCTTCCATCACGATGACGGAAAACCCGCCGCCCTCGGTGTCGGCGCGGCCGTGCTGGGTAATGAGCCGGATTTTCGCGTCGCCGGCCTGCACATTCATGCGCCCATGACGCAATTCCAGCACCAGGGTATGGCCGTCCGCGTCCAGCCCGCGCAGGCGTATGGCCGACGACTCGTCCAGCGGCAGCGTGGTGCCGTCGGCCATACGCAGCACCACGCGCGAGCGGTCGGCCACATCCAGCGTGTCGCCCGGGCAAATGTCCGCATCGAGCACGGCCTGCACGGGCGCCCCGCTACCCGTAATGCTGACTTCGCCCTGCAGTACCGCGATACGGCCCAAAGGATGATCGCAGCGCAACGCGGCAGTGGCAGGAAGTGCAGGGAGCAGCAGCATCGCGAGCAATAATTTGCGCGCGGAAAAATGCGGTGGTTTGGTCATGATCTATTTTTGGCAGGCGGGTAGCGCCCCGACCGGTGTGGCTTTGTGTCCGATTAGCCCTCAATAATACCAACATGTAGATCGCCACAGCCTGAAAAAACAGTGCGTTACGAAACCTAGACCAAGGTTTGTTGCGGCGCCGCCCGGCGCGCCTGGAGATCCTTGCGCAGGGCATGCAGCCGGCGCCGGCATCCTGGTTAGCGCCAAATGGCCTCATTTTACTTACTGGCATAAGACCAACTACACGGCCTCGGCGACGGCCACCGATTTACAGATTTCGAATAAAAACAGCAAAGGAGTCAGCGCTTTAAGTTGCACTGAGCGGGGAAATGCAGCGTTTGACGCGGCGGCCGGGCGCGCACCGCCGGCCGGCCGCCTTACAGCAGGCGCCCGTCGGCGATCTGCTGCACGCGGCCCAGGCGTTCCGCGAGACGTTCGTCGTGCGTCACGACCACGATTGCGGTGCCCAATTCGGCGTTCACCTGCAGCATCAATTCGAACACCGCTTCGGCGGTCTGGCGATCGAGATTACCGGTCGGTTCGTCGGCCAGCAGGCAGGCGGGCGCCGTCACCAGCGCGCGCGCGATCGCGGTGCGCTGCCGCTCACCGCCCGACAGTTCGCCGGGGCGGTGCTCGAGGCGGTGCGCCAGCCCGACTTTGGCCAGCATGTCCGCCGCGCGCGCACGTGCTTCGGCCGGCGCAAGGCGGCGGATGAACAGCGGCATGGCCACATTGTCCAGCGCCGAAAATTCCTGCAGCAAATGGTGGAACTGGTAGACGAAACCCAGGGCGCGATTGCGCAGTCGGCTGCGCTCGGCATCCGACACACGGGCCACGTCACGGCCTTGCAACAGCACCGAACCTCTGCTGGCCAGATCGAGCCCGCCCAACAGGTGCAACAGCGTGCTTTTGCCCGATCCGGAGCGGCCCAGTATGGCCACCTGTTCGCGCTTGCGCAGGGCAAAATCTATGCCGTCGAGCACGCGCACCGGGGTATTGCCGGTCTGGAAAGTTTTGCCCAGCCCGCGCGCTTCCAGCACCGGAACGTCTGCGCCTGCCGTCTCACTCATAGCGCAGCGCCTGGGCCGGATCGACGCGCGCGGCACGCCAGCTCGGGTACAAGGTCGATATCAGCACCAGCACGAAAGCCACCGACACGATCACATACACGTCCGGCCATTGCACCTGGGACGGCAATTCGCTGATGAAATACACCTCCTTGTTCCACAGCGTCACGCCGAGCAGGCGCTCCAGCGCCGGCACCGCCACATCCAGGTTCCACGACAGCGCGAGGCCGCCCGCCACGCCCAGCGCCAGACCGACCAGGCCTATTACCAGGCCCTGAATCACGAACACCACCATGATGCTGGCCGGACTGGCGCCCAGCGTGCGCAATATGGCGATGTCGGCTTCCTTGTCGGTGACCGCCATGATGAGCGTGGATACGATATTGAAGGCCGCCACCGCCACGATCAGCGAAAGTATGATGAACATCATGTTTTTTTCTATCGCCACGGCGCGGAAAAAATTCGCGTGGCTGCGCGTCCAGTCGGTCACCATGAGGCCGGGCGGCAAGGTTTGCAGCAGCGAACGCGTGAGCGCCGGGGCCTCGAACAGGTCGGCAAGTTTGAGGCGCACGCCGGACACCGCTTCGCCCATGCGGAACAGGGCCTGGGCATCCTGCATGTGTATCAGCGCGAGGCCGCTGTCGTATTCGATCATGCCGACTTCGAACAGCCCCACCACGGTAAATTGCTTCACGCGCGGCAGCACCGCGGCCGGCGTCACGAGGCCCTGCGGAGCGATCAGCGTGACCTTGTCGCCCGGCCCCACCTGCAGCGCGCGCGCCAGGTCCGCGCCCAGCACCACGCCGAAGCCGCCGGGCTGCAAGTCCTCCAGGCGGCCGAATTTCATGTGGCCGGAAAAATCCGCCACGGTCTGTTCCTGCTCCGGCAATATGCCGCGCACGATGGCACCGCGCACGTTCTGGTCGAAGGACAGCATGGCCTGCTGATGTACATAGGGCGCCGCGGCTTCCACGCCGGGCCGGTCCTTCACGGCCTGGACCACTTGCGGCCAGTCGGCAAGATCGCCGCCCGCGCCAAGTATCTGGACATGCGCGGCCACCCCCAGGATGCGCGCGCGCAATTCTTGCTGAAAGCCGTTCATGACCGACAGCACGGTGATCAGCGCGGTCACACCCAGCGCCAGTCCCAGCATGGAAATGAGGGATATGAAAGAAATGAAGTGGTTGCGCCGGCGCGCGCGGGTATAGCGCAGGCCGATCAGGAGTTCATAGCGCATGGGGCCGGTATGGTAGCATCCCGGCCCGGTCGCGCCCTGGCGACGCATGGGATGGACCACCGATGCGCCTTACGCTCGCCCTGCCCGGACTGATCACCGCTCCCAACACAAATACCGCCGCGCGCACCGCCATGCCTGCGCTGGCGGCTCTGTGCGGGCGCGGGCAGTTGCGCTGGCAGCCGGCGCTGGCGGCAGAACGCTGGCTGGCCCAGGCATTCGGGCTCGATCCGCGGCTGGCCCCGTTTGCCGCGCTGCGCGCCGCCGGCGACGGACTGGAGCCCGGCTCGGCGCACTGGCTGGCGGCCGACCCGGCGCAACTCATGTTTTTTCACGAACATCTGGTACTGGCCCAGGCGCCCGAATTCCCGGCAGCCGACGCGCAAGCCCTGCTCGACGCGCTCAACCGCACATTTGCCGATATCGGCCGCTTCGAATACGGCGCGCCGTCGCGCTGGTACCTGCGCCTCGCGCGGCCGCTGGACCTCGCCTGCGCCACGCGCTCGGAAGCCGCCAGCCGCAAGGCGAACCGCTCCTTGCCGGGCGGCGCGGACGGCCCCGCGATGCGCCGCGCCATGAACGAAATCCAGATGTTGCTGCATGCGCACCCGGTCAACCAGGCGCGCGTAGCGGCCGGACAGGCGCAGATCAACACGGTCTGGTTCTGGGGCGCCGGCACCCTCACCACGCCGCCGCAGGCGCCGGCCGCATCGGTGCTGGCGCGTGACCCGCTCGCTCTGGGTCTGGCCAAGCTATCCGGTGCCCATCATGGCGCGCCGCCTGACCAGGCGCAGGCGCTGGACCTGAAGCGGGACACGCTCGTCTGGCTGGAGGACCTCGCCGCTCCCGCGGAAACCGGCGACGACCTGCTGTGGCAGCAGGCGCTGGAGCGGCTGGAACGCGACTGGCTGGCGCCGCTGCTAAGCTTGTTGCAGCGCGGAAAAATCGACTCGCTAAATATTGCGGGGCTCGGTGATGGCGGCACGCTGGACCTGCAGGCAAGTCGTTTCTCCAGCTGGCAGGTGTGGCGCAAGGCGGGCGGCCCCATGCCGCCGCCGGCGCCGCAGGCGGATTGACCCCGCGCGGCGCCCGGCCGCCATACATTTCCTGCAATTCTGCCGGCAAATTGCCGGATTGGCGCAATTGCCGCACTTCCGCCTGCCCCCCCCGCGCGCCTGCCGGCGCCGCCCCCAAGCTAAGACTGGCGTGCCGGAAAACGATCAAATAATTGACATTCGGCAATAAAGGTGTATTTATACACTATGGCATGAGTCTCATGCTGCAATGCGGAAGCGCGCACGCTCAGGCGCGCAAGCCAGGAGGGGGAATGAGCATGGGCGACGTGTTGCGTCAATTTACGGCAGAAATTCA
>JAEUNN010000223.1 GCA_016791085.1 Rhodocyclaceae bacterium
GGACACAAACTTGTCAAACTGGAAGTGCTGGGCGACTCGCACAGCCTGTTCCCGAACATGCCCGAAACGCTCAAAGCCGCGGCCACCCTGGTCAAGGACGGTTTCGACGTGATGGTGTATTGCTCCGACGACCCGGTGCAGGCGCGCATGCTGGAAGAATTGGGTTGTGTGGCCGTAATGCCGCTGGCCTCGCTGATCGGCTCGGGCATGGGCATACTGAATCCCTGGAATTTGCGCCTCATCATCGATCAGGCCAAAGTGCCGGTACTGGTCGATGCCGGCGTGGGCACGGCGTCCGATGCCGCCGTGGCGATGGAACTGGGCTGCGACGGCGTGCTCATGAATACCGCCATCGCCGCCGCGCGCGACCCGGTGCGCATGGCGCGCGCAATGAAACTGGCGGTCGAGGCCGGGCGCGACGCGTATCTTGCCGGGCGCATGCCGCGCAAATTCTATAGCGCCGACCCCAGTTCGCCGACCGGCGGCCTGATCGGTTCGTGACGGTGTCCGGGCCGGACGCCCCGTACGCGGGGCACATACGCAGCTATGTGCTGCGGCAAGGCCGCGTGTCGAATGCGCAGGCGCGCCACCTGGCCAACGGGCTGCCGCGCTGGGGCTTGCCCTATGCGCCGGAACGGCTCGATCTGGACGCGCTGTTCGGGCGCGCCGCGCCAAAAATTCTGGAAATTGGCTTCGGCATGGGAGAAACCACGGCGGCCATCGCCGCGGCCCACCCCGAACTGGATTTTCTGGGCCTGGAAGTGCATAGCCCCGGCGTGGGCAGCCTGCTCAAACTGATAGACGGGCAGGGCCTGGGCAATGTGCGCATCGTGCAGCACGACGCGGTCGAGGTGCTGCGCGACATGATCGCGCCGGGCGTGCTGGCCGGCGTGCATATCTATTTTCCCGACCCCTGGCCGAAAAAGCGCCACCACAAGCGCCGCCTGATACAGCCGGCATTCGTGCAATTGCTTTCGGAACGGCTCGCTCCGGGCGGCTATCTGCATTGCGCCACGGACTGGGAAGAATACGCACAGCAAATGCTTGAGGTGCTGTCGGCCTCGGCGCTGCTGGAAAACACCGCCAGCGGCTTTGCGCCGCGGCCGGATTGGCGCGTGCAGACCAAATTCGAGGCGCGCGGCCTGCGCCTGGGCCACGGCGTGTGGGACCTGCTTTTTCGGCGCCGCGCCGACGCTGCCCCATCCGCAGTGGCCGCGCCGGCGCGGGCCTGAACTGCACCGGCGCCCGAAGCGGCGTAGCGGCCCGGTCAGGGCAAAAACATCTGCAGCAGTTCGTTCAGATAGCGGCGCCCGCGCAAGGTGGGACGCAATACGGCCGGGTCGGCTTCCAGCAAGCCGGCCGCGCGCGCCTGGGCGAGTGCCGTGTCGATCGCCGCGGGCGGCAGGCCGGTGCGTGCCGTAAACTGCGCCAGCGCAACGCCGGCCGACAGGCGCAGCGCATTCATCATGAATTCGAACGGCAAATCCTGCGCCGTGAGCTGGCGTTCTTCGGCCACGAAATTGCCGTTTGCCGCGGCGGCGAAATAGGCCCTGGGGTGACGTGGGCGCACCTGGCGCAGGATGCGGTCCGGAAAGCTCAGTTTGCCGTGCGCGCCCGCGCCTATGCCCAGATAGTCGCCGAAGTTCCAGTAATTCAGGTTGTGCCGGCATTGCCGTCCGGGGCGCGCGAATGCCGACGTTTCGTAATTGGTGTAGCCGGCCGCGACCAGCCTGGCTTCGATGGCCTCCTGCATGTCGGCGCACAGATCGGGGTCGGGCAGGGCAGGCGGCCGCTCTGCGAAGGGCGTGTTCGGTTCCAGGGTCAGGTGGTAGCAGGACAGGTGCGGCGGCGCGTATTGCAGGGCGATGTGTACGTCGGACAGCGCCTCTTCCAGGGTTTGCTGCGGCAGGCCGTACATGAGGTCGAAATTCACGGCATCAAAGCGGGCCAGCGCGATATCGGCCGCGGCGCGGGCGCCGGCGCCGTCGTGTATGCGCCCTATGCGCGCCAGCATGGCATCGTCGAAACTTTGCACGCCCAGCGACAGGCGGTTCGCGCCGGCGGCGCGATAGCCCGCAAAGCGCGCCGCGTCGACCGTGCCCGGATTGGCTTCGATGGTGATTTCGGCGTCCGGCACGATGGTGAGCCGCGCACGCAGGGCCGCCAGCAGGCGCTCGAAACTTTCGGCCGACATCAGGCTGGGCGTGCCGCCGCCGAAAAAAATGCTGGTCACGCGCCGGCCCCAGATGAGCGGCAGTGCGCTTTCCAGGTCGGCCACGAGCGCGTCGATGTAGTCCGCCTCGGGCATGTCGCCGCGCAGCGCATGGGAATTGAAGTCGCAGTACGGGCATTTGGCCACGCACCAGGGGAAATGCACGTACAGCCCGAGCGGGGGCAATTCCGCCAGCAGCGGGGCGGCGCCGCGCGTGGCGGCGGCAGCGCTCAGTATGGGTATGGTTTTGCGTAGTGCCACGAAATTATCGGGTTTACACGGTTGCTGCGCGCCCGGGCTGGCCGGGCCCGCGCTAGACGCCTTGAACTGCGCGCAATCGGTCCAGCAGGTGACGCATGGCGGCGCCGCGGTGCGACAGGGTGTTTTTAAGTTCCGGCGCGAGTTCGGCCGCGGTCTGCGCCAAATCCGGGAGCAGGAATAGCGGATCGTAGCCGAAGCCGCCGCTGCCGCGCCGCTCGGTCAAAATCTGGCCATGCCATTCGCCCTCGGCGATCAGCGGCTGTGGTGCGTCGGCGCTGTCCACGAGCACCAGTACGCACACGTAATGAGCGGCGCGATCGCTATGGCCGGACAGCGCGGCCAGCAGTTTGTCGTTATTGCGTTCGTCGTCGCGCGGTTCGCCCGCGTAACGCGCCGAATACACGCCGGGCGCGCCGTCGAGTGCCGCGACGCACAGCCCGGAATCGTCGGCGAGCGCCGGCAGGCCGGCCGCGCGCGCGGCATGGCGCGCCTTGGCGAGCGCATTTTCGACGAAGGTGCAATGCGGTTCATCGATTTCGCCTATGCCGAATTTGGCCTGCGGCATGACTTCTATGCCCAGCGGCGCGAGCAGTGCGGCCAATTCGCGCAACTTGCCGGTATTGCTGCTGGCCAGTACGAGTTTGTTCAGCATCATGGATGGCGAGGGTGCGCGCGGCGGCGGCACCGCATCAAGCGATTTCCAGCGCGCGCTGTTGCGCCGCGATGAGCCGGCGGATGCCGCTGGTGCCGAGGTCCAGCAGACCATCCAGTTCGGCGCGCGTGAATGGCAAGCCTTCGGCCGTACCCTGCACTTCGCAGAGGCCGCCGCCGGCCGTCATGACGATATTCATGTCGGTGTCGCAGGCCGAATCTTCCTCATAGTCCAGATCGAGCATGGCCTGCCCGTCAAGTATGCCCACCGATACCGCAGCCACCAGTTCGCGCAGCGGATGGGTGGGGATTTTTCCGGCCCGCACCAGGCCGCTCATGGCGTCATGCACGGCCACCGCAGCACCGGTGATCGAGGCGCAGCGCGTGCCGCCGTCGGCCTGCAGCACGTCGCAATCGACGATGATCTGGCGCTCGCCCAGCGCTTGCAGGTCGGTCACGGCGCGCAGGCTGCGGCCGATCAGGCGCTGGATTTCCTGCGTGCGCCCGCTCTGTTTGCCTTTGGCCGCCTCGCGGCTACTGCGCGTATGGGTCGAGCGCGGCAGCATGCCGTATTCGGCCGTGAGCCAGCCGCGGCCCTGGCCGCGCATGAAACCGGGCACGCCGTCCTCCACGGACGCCGTGCACAGCACGCGCGTGTCGCCGCACTCTATCAGTACCGAACCTTCGGCATGGCGCGTATAGCCGCGCGTGATGCGCAAGGCGCGCAGTGCGTCGGCCGCGCGGCCGCTCGGGCGTGTATGACTCATCGGGAAAATTTCTGTATGGCGTTGTTGATTTCGTTGATGGTGCGTTCGATATCTTCTTCGGAAAATTCTTCGCTGCGGCGATTGCTGCGCGCGGACCCGAACTCTTCCATGACCGTCTGGGTGCGGTCCAGCGGCAGCGTGAGCGTGCTGATGGATTGCGGCGCCGGCGGCTGGCTTTCATAGCTGTCCAGCCAGGTGACCGCGACCGTGCTGAGGTTGTCGCAATTCGGCCCGCCCAGGCGCTCGGCCTGGTCCAGCAGCGGGCGCACGGTTTCCAGCACGTTGCCATGGACCAGCGCCTGCAGGATGGAGTCGTTGCCCAGCGGTCCCCACATGCCGTCCGTGCATAAACAAAGCACGTCGCCGTTCTTGAGCGGGGTTTTGCGCGAATAGTCGATATGCGGCGTGATGGGGCCGCCCAGGCAACTGAAAATGCGGTTGCGCGCCGGGTGCACGGCGGCATCGTCCTCGTCGATTTCGCCGCGGTCTATCATGCGCTGCACGCGCGAGTGGTCGCGCGTCTGGGCGTGGATGCGGCCTTCGCGCAGCACGTACAGGCGCGAATCGCCCGCGTGCGCCCAATAGGCGATGTTGTCCTGTACGACACAGGCCACGCAGGTGGTGCGCGGCGCGTCGGTCAGCCCGTGTTCCTCGCCGTAATCGACGATGGCGCAATGCGCGCTGGTCAGCCCGCGCGACAGGAACAGGAACGGATCGTTGAGGCGCGGCGTCGCCTCGTGCTGAAACCTGTCGCACAGCAGTTGCACACAAATTTGCGCCGCCACCTCGCCATGCAGGTGGCCACCCATGCCGTCGGCAACCACCATGAGCAGGGCGTCGCGCGAATAGCAGTAGGCGATGCGGTCCTCGTTGGAACGCCGGCGGCCCTGGCGTGATTCCTGGTAGATCGTGAATCTCATTTTTTGACGATATTCGAGATGCGCGTGCGCATGCGTGCAAGCCATCCGTCCTGCGGCACTTCTTCGGCCGGCTTTTGCCAATCGACCAGTTTGCGCTGCAACTGGAACACGCTTTGCGGGCGTTTCAGATGTGACAGGTGCATGCACCAATCTATGGTTTGCAGCAGTTCGTCGGAAAAACGCCCTTGCCAGCGCGCCACGGCAGGGGTTACGCGGTCATGTTCCAGCCTGAGGTCGGCCGATTGCGGCGGGCCGCCGGCAAGACAGGCGTACATGCTCGCGCCCACGCTGTAAATGTCGCTCCAGGGGCCGAGCAGGTCGCGATTTTTGTAATGCTCCGGAGAAGCGAAGCCGGGCGTGTACATCGGCTTGAGCATGGGGGTGTCGGACAGCAGCGTGGTACGCGCGGCGCCGAAATCGAGCAGCACGGGCGAGCCGTTGTTGCGGACATAAATGTTCGAAGGCTTCAGATCGAGGTGCAGCAGTTTGTGCGCGTGTACTTCGCGCAGGCCGTTCAACAGGCGCGTGAACACATAGCGGATGAAACTTTCGCGCACGTCGCCCTTGCGCTTGACGATGTAGTCCTGCAGGGTGCGGCCGTGCTCGTACTGCATGACCATGTAGACGGTTTCGTTGGCACGGAAGAAATTCAGCACGCGTATCACGTTGGGGTGATTGAGCCCCGCCAGGGAGCGCCCTTCCTCGAAAAAACACTTCATGCCGTAGCGAAACGCGGGCAGGTGCTCTTCGCTGATGATGGGTTGGACCTGACCTTCCTTGCGCAGCGCGAGCGTATTGGGCAGGTATTCCTTGATCGCAACCTTGGTGCCGTCCTTGTCGGTTGCCAGATACACGATGGAAAAACCGCCCAGGCTCAACTGGTGCTCGATGCGGTATTGATCCAGTTCGTAATTCGGCGGCAATGGACAATTGACTTGTGGGGGCATCGAGCGAGCGGCTATGATTGTCTACTTCGCGAATTTTCAGGGTTTGACGGTGCGCTGTAAAGCGCAATCCATCGCCCCCGCTACAGACTATCCCGACATGATCCATAGTATGACCGGCTACGCCGTTGCGGCACAGGACATCGGCGTAGGGGTGTTGCAGATCGAGCTGCGATCGATCAACTCCCGCTATCTCGACCTCGGTTTTCGCATTCCCGAAGAATTGCGCGCCGCGGAGCCCATATTGCGCGAAGCCATTTCGGCGCAGCTTGGGCGCGGCAAAATCGAATGTCGCGTGGCGCTCGTGGCCGGCGGCGAAAGCGCGCGCGAATTGTCGGTCAATGCCGCCTTGCTCGACCGGCTGGCGGAGCTCGAAGCGCGCGTGGCCGAGCGCTTTCCGCGCGCGGCGGCGCTCAGCCGCTACGAACTGCTGCGCTGGCCCGGCATGTTGGGCGAACAGGCGCTGGCAAACGAGGTGCTGCAGGCCGAAGCCGGACGGCTGGTGGTGACCGCCCTGGCCGATTTGCGCGCCAGCCGCGCGCGCGAGGGCGAGCGCCTGGCGGCCATGATTTCCGAGCGCGTGGCGGCCTTGCGCGCGCTGGTGGCGCGCGTGACGCCCATGGTGCCGGCCATCGTCGCCGAATATCAGGAAAAGCTCGCGCAGCGCTTGCGTGACGCGGTGGCCAGTTTCGATGAAGAGCGCATCCGCCAGGAAGTCGCGCTATTTGCCGCGCGCGTCGATGTGGCGGAAGAATTGTCGCGCCTCGCCACGCATCTGATCGAGGTGGAGCGCGCCCTCAAGAAGGGGGGCCTGGCCGGCAAGCGGCTGGATTTCCTGATGCAGGAACTTAACCGCGAAGCCAATACCCTGGCTTCGAAAGCCATGGCCGCGGAGCTGTCCGGCATTGCCATCGAAATGAAATTGCTGATCGAGCAGATGCGCGAACAGGTGCAGAACATCGAATGAGCCGTCCTGTCCGCTGCCTGCCGCAACGCGGCATGTTCCCTGTGCCGGCGCGTCCGGTGCCGCATTCCGCAAGCCAGTCGAGCGCCTTACATGCCGGGTAATCTGTACATCGTGTCCGCGCCCTCCGGGGCGGGCAAAACCACCCTGGTGCGGGGATTGTTGCAGCGCGACAGCCAGGTCCAGCTGTCGGTGTCCTTCACGACCCGGGCACCGCGCCCGGGGGAGCGCGAGGGCATCGACTACCATTTCACCGGCCTGGCCAATTTCCACGCCATGCGCGAGCGCGGCGACTTTCTCGAGTGGGCCGAAGTGCACGGAAATTTTTACGCGACGTCGCGGCCCTGGCTGGAGGCGCGTCTGGCCGAAGGACAGGACGTGCTGCTGGAAATCGACTGGCAGGGTGCGCAGCAAGTACGGCGCGCGCTGCCCCAGGCTGTGGGCATATTCGTGCTGCCGCCCTCCGAGGCGGAACTGGAACGCCGCCTGCGCGGACGCGGCCATGATAGCGACGCCGTGATCGAGTGCCGCCTGGCCAATGCGGCGGGCGAGGTGCAGCATGCGGACGAATTTGATTACGTTATAATTAACAATGATTTGCAGACGGCTCTCGATGATCTCGTGGCCGTCGTCCGCGCGCAGCGGCTGAAACTTCCGGTTCAGCGCCTGCGCAACCCGCAAGCTTTCAACTATCGCTCCCGGTAATTTTCCCTATGGCCCGCATCACTGTAGAAGATTGTCTCAAGCGCATCCCCAACCGCTTTCAGCTCACGCTGGTGGCAACCTACCGCGCGCGCCAGCTGGCCGGCGGCAGCACGCCTCAGGTCGAGGCGGAGGACGACAAACCTACGGTCATCGCGCTGCGCGAAGTATCGCTGGGCAAGGTCGGCCTGGAAATTCTGAACCGGGGCCAAGCCTAGGCGGGTGTCGTGCGCTGCCTGCCCATGCCCCTCGCGCTGCCGCCGCAAACTTGCCGGCGCGGCGGGGAATTGCAGGGGCGGCCAGGCGGCGCACGGAACGTTCCCGCATGCGTGGCGGGGCTGCGGTGTTGCGCCGCCGCAACGACTGCGCGGCCTATTTGGCATGGCATGAGCGTGCGCTCATGTCGGGCTTCTGATTAAGTGCGCCGAGGCTTATGTTGGACATGACTGCCAGTGTCCTGCCCGATGCCATGCCCGAGCGCACCCCTAGCGACCTGATCGCGGCCGAGTTGCAACGTCTGCTCGCCGACGTGGCCGGCTATCTGAAGCCGGAAGAGGTCGCGCGCATCGAAGCCGCGTTCGAATTCGCGGCTGCCGCGCACGCCGGGCAGACGCGCATATCGGGCGACGCCTATATTTCCCATCCGCTGGCGGTGTGCGGCATCCTGGCGGGTTGGCACCTCGACGCGCAGGCGCTGATGGCCGGGCTGCTGCACGACGTCATGGAAGATACCAGCGTCACCAAGCAGGAACTCGGTGAGCGTTTCGGACGCACGGTGGCCGAACTGGTCGAGGGCGTGTCCAAACTCGACAAACTGGAATTTCGCTCGCAGGCCGACGCTCAGGCCGAAAATTTCCGCCGCCTGCTCATGGCCATGGCGCACGACGTGCGCGTCATGCTCATCAAGATGGCGGACCGCCTGCACAATCTGCGCACCCTGGATTGCGTGCGGGCCGAAAAACGCCGCCGCATCGCGCGCGAAACCACCGAAATTTATGTGCCCATCGCGATACGCCTGGGCTTGTCGTCGGTATCGCGCGAACTCAAGGATTTGTGTTTCCGCCACCTGTATCCCTTGCGCTACCGCGTGCTGGACAAGGCCATACGCGCTGCGCGCGGCAATCGGCGCGAGGTGGTGGGGCGCATCATGTCCGACCTGCGCGGCTGCCTGGCCGCCAGCGGGCTGGAGGCCGAGGTGGTCGGCCGCGAGAAAAGCCTGGTCAGCATTTACCGCAAGATGCAGGAAAAGCGCATCACGTTCTCGCAGGTGCTGGACATATACGGCTTTCGCGTGCTGGTGCGCGACGTGCCCGCCTGTTACGTGGCGCTCGGGGCGCTGCACCGCCTGTACAAGCCGGTGCCGGGCAAATTCAAGGATTACATCGCGATTCCCAAGGCGAACGGCTACCAGTCGCTGCACACCACGCTGATCGGGCCGTTCGGAACCCCGGTCGAAATGCAGATTCGCACCTTCGAAATGAATCACGTCGCCGAGTGCGGCGTGGCGTCGCACTGGCTGTACAAGGATACCGACGGCACCTTGTCGGAACTGGAACAGAACACGCGGCGCTGGCTGCAGTCGCTGGTGGAACTGCAGCACACGGCAGCCGATTCGGGCGAATTTCTCGAACACGTCAAGATCGACCTGTTCCCGGACGAGGTGTATGTGTTCTCGCCCAAGGGCAAAATATTCGTGCTGCCGCGCGGTGCGACCGCGGTCGATTTTGCCTATGCCGTGCATACCGATATCGGCAACCGCTGCGTGGCCTGCCGCATCAATCACGACCTCATGCCGCTGCGCACCGAATTGCGCAATGGCGATCAGGTCGAAATCGTGACCGCCGCGCACGACAATCCCAATCCGGCCTGGCTGTCGTATGTCAAAACCGGCAAGGCGCGCGCGGAAATCCGGCATTTCCTCAAAACTGCGCAACAGGAAGAGTCGGTCGCGCTGGGCGAGCGCCTGCTCGCCCATGCGCTGCGCACGCATAATGTCGCCCTGGCGCAAATAGACGAAAACGCCTGGGCCCGCTTCATGTTCGATACCGGTACGCGCTCGAAGCGCGAAGTGCTTACCGACATCGGCCTGGGCAAACGGCTTGCGGCCATCGTGGCGCGCGGTCTGGTGGCCAATCTGGGCAGCGCTTCCAGTGCCGAAACGCGCGGCGGCGGGGCGCTCATGATACGCGGCTCGGAAGGTGTGGCCGTGCAGCTCGCGCGCTGCTGCCGCCCGATTCCGGGCGACCCCATCGTGGGCATACTGAAAAAGGGCCAGGGCCTGCAAATTCATACCCACGATTGCCCGACCATAGGCAAACAGCGCAGCGAGCGCGACAAATGGCTGGACGTCGAATGGGAACTCGATCCGGGCCGTCTGTACGAAGTGGCCATACGCGTCGTGACGTCCAATCGCACCGGCGTGCTGGCGCGCGTCGCGGCGGCCATCGCGGAAGCCAATTCCAATATCCAGAACGTCACCATGGACGACGAGCGCGGCATGTACACGTCCATTTATTTCATGCTGCAGGTGACCGACCGCGTGCACCTGGCGCGCGTATTGCGCGGCGTGCGGCGCGTGCCTGAGGTGGTGCGCATCAATCGCTACAAGGGCGACCCGCCGGCGCGCTCGAGTTGAGCGATTTGCTGTGCCGCCGGGCTGGCGCGGGGTAAAATCCGCTGCAGAATATCCGTAAATTTTCCTGACTTACTTTGCCGTCTTTCGGAGTGGAGCCAAAACATCATGGGACTGGGTGGATACGTATCCGATCACACCAAATTCATGCGCGAATACCTCGAGAAAAACCCCGAGCAGGTCGCGGAACAGAAAACCGGCCGCGCGCTGTGGTGGGACAAGCCGCAGGACCTCGATGAAAGCAAGCGCAACCTGGAATCCAAAGTTCCGGTCAAGTCCTATTACTATCAGACCGACGTTTAAGTCGCACGCCTGCGGGTCGCGCCGCGCGCGTGGTTCCGGCGCGCCTGTCATGCCCTGCGGCAGTCCGCTCGCGTCGAGCGGGCCGGCAGGCCGCCGTGATGAATCCGGTCTGTGGCGCCCGTGCGGCGCCGGCCGGCGGCGTGGCGCCATGCATGTTTGTTTGCTGCGCCATCCTGCCCCGGGCCGCGTTGCCCTAGCGGCCGTCCTTCGCCCCATGCCAGGTTGAACGCAGATCTCAATCAGCCGCTCGCCATCGTCGATCTCGAAACGACGGGCGCCAGTCCGCGCCACGACCGCGTGACCGAAATCGGCATCGTGTTCATGGCGGACGGCAAGGTCGAGCGGGAATGGAGCACCCTGGTTCAGCCCGGCTGCCCGATACCGCCGGCCATCCAGCGCTTTACCGGCATTACCGACGACATGGTGCGCGATGCGCCGCGCTTTGCGGACCTGGCCGACACCTTGCGCGCGATGCTGGCCGGCCGCATATTCGTGGCCCACAACGCGCGTTTCGATTACGGCTTCCTGCGCAGTGAATACCGCCGCCTCAATGCACGCTTC
>JAEUNN010000229.1 GCA_016791085.1 Rhodocyclaceae bacterium
CGGCGAGCTGCGACAGCGCACGGTTGTGGTCCAGGCGCAACATCGCGGTGAAATTTTTCTTGGGCAGATCGGGCGCCGACTTCATGGCGATATACGCATTGGTGTTGGCCGGGTTGCCCACCACCAGGGTTTTCACGCCGCGCGAAGCGGATTCGTTCAGGGCACGGCCCTGCGCGATGAAAATCTTGGCGTTTTCCATCAGCAGGTCCTTGCGCTCCATGCCCGGGCCACGCGGGCGGGCGCCGACCAGCAGGGTATAGTCGGCATCCTTGAACGCCACATTGGGGCTGTCGGTGCCCACCATGTCGACGAGGAGCGGGAACGCGCAATCTTCAAGTTCCATCATGACGCCCTTGAGCGCCTGTTGGGCCTTTTCAAGCGGGAGTTCGAGCATCTGCAGGATGACCGGCTGGTCGTTACCGAGCATGGCGCCACTTGCGATGCGGAACAGCAAGGCATAACCGATCTGGCCGGCGGCGCCGGTGACTGCCACGCGAACTGGGGCTTTTGCCATTGTTTTCTCCTCTCGACGGTTGAAAAACCGCGATTATCGCAGGGATGTGGCGGCGCGCGGAACAACTTTCGATCAAAAAAATCTGCGCCCGCATTGCCGTGCGGCGGGAGCCCGGGCGGCGGGGCAAGCGCCATCCGGCGGCAGTCCGGCCAGGCGCGACACCCGGCTTAATTCAAGTATCTTATCTCTTATATAAGATGCATGATATCCTACATGGTATGGACGATTGCAGGGTTTTGTGGTGAAATGCCCGCATGGCGCCGGAATCCCCCACGTTCAGCCCGCTGTACAGGCAAATCAAGGACCTGATCATTCAGGGGCTGCAGACGGGCGAATGGCGGCCGGGCGAACTCATTCCGAGCGAAGTCGAACTGGCCCACCGCTACAACGTGAGTCAGGGCACCGTGCGCAAGGCCATAGACGAACTGGCGGCCGATCACCTGCTCATCCGCAAACAAGGCAAGGGCACATTCGTTGCCAGCCACACCGATCCGCGCGCGTTTTTCCGATTTTTGCGGCTGGTCCGCCAGGACGGCCAGATCGAGCCGGCCCAGAGCGTGCCGCTCGAGTGCCTGCGCGCGCGCGCCGGCGCGGAAGCCGCGCGGGTGCTCGAAATCCAGCCTGGCGACAGCATCATCGTGATGCGCCGCGTGCTGCGCTTCGGCGGCAAGAATGTCGTCGTCGACGAAATCTATCTGCCGGGAGACCTGTTTGGCGCCATGACGCTCGAGGTGCTGCAGGGCTACCAGGCGTCGCTGTACAGCCTGTTCGAATCGCGCTTCGGTGTGCGTATCATCCGTGCAACAGAAAAGATACGTGCCGTTGCAGCGGACCGCGGCTCCGGCGATATTCTCGCGGTTCCCGAGGGCACCCCGCTGCTGTCGGTGGAGCGCGTTACCTATACCTACCAGGACCGCCCGGTCGAATGGCGGCGGGGTCTGTATTGCACGAACGACCATTTCTATCTGAATGAGCTGACCTGACTTACGCGCCACCCGTAGTCAGTGTGTGGTAAGCAAGTGTGGAGTAAAGTCTTGTATTACTGTCTTTCCGCTGCGTTGCAGCAAAACGAGAAGATGAGGGAAATGCAATGTCTGAAGTCGCGTTGAAGAAGCGCCGGCCGAAACACCTGCAACTGACGGAAATACGACTGCCCTTGCCCGGCTTCGTTTCCATCTTGCATCGGGTCAGTGGTGCCGGCCTGTTCCTGATGATGCCGTTCCTGCTGTACCTGTTTTCGTCCAGTCTGTGGTCGGAAGAGTCGTTCGCGCGCTATAAGGAGGTGGTGGGCAACCCCTTCTGCAAGCTCATTCTGTTCGGCCTGCTGTGGGCCTATCTGCACCACTTCTGTGCCGGTATCCGCTTTTTGCTGCTCGACGTGCATGTCGGCCTCGATCTGGCCAGCGCGCGCAAGAGCGCTGGTGCGGTGCTGGCCGTGAGCCTGCTGCTGACTGTCATGATCGGGGTGAAACTATGGTAGATCGTATCGTCGTCGGCGCGCACTACGGCCTCAAGGACTGGCTGGGGCAGCGCATCACGGCCGTCGTGATGGCGCTCTACACGCTGCTGTTCGCCGTGCAGGCGCTCGGCCTGCCGGAAATGAACTATGCCAACTGGCGCGCAATGTTCGCGGGCGGTTTCATGCGCTTCGCGACCTTCCTGTTCTTCGCCTGCCTGTTCTACCACGCATGGGTGGGCGTGCGCGACATCTACATGGATTACGTCAAGCCTGCCGGCATACGCCTGGCACTGCATGCGATCACGGCCCTGCTGCTGATCGGCTACCTCGGCTGGGCTGCCCAAGCACTCTGGAGACTGTAAGTGAGCATACCCGTCCGCAAGTTTGACGCAGTCATCGTGGGCGCCGGCGGCGCCGGATTGCGCGCCGCAATCCAGGCGTCCGAAGCCGGGCTGAAGACCGCCGTCCTGTCCAAGGTATTTCCGACCCGCTCGCACACCGTGGCGGCGCAGGGGGGGGTTGCCGCGTCGCTCGGCAACTCCGAAGAAGATCACTGGCACTGGCACATGTACGACACCGTCAAGGGGTCGGACTGGCTGGGCGACCAGGACGCAATCGAATTCATGTGCCGTAAGGCCAACGAGTGCGTGATCGAACTCGAACATTACGGCATGCCGTTCGACCGCCTCGACAACGGCCGCATTTACCAGCGCCCGTTCGGCGGCCACATGTCGAATTTCGGCGAAAAGCCGGTGCGCCGTTCCTGCGCCGCGGCCGACCGCACGGGTCACGCCATGCTGCACGCGATGTACCAGCGCAACGTCAAGGTCAACACCCAGTTCTTCGTGGAATGGATGGCGCTCGACATCGTGCGCGATGCCGAAGGTGCGGTGGTCGGCGTAACCGCCATGGAAATGGAATCCGGCGAGATCGTGCTGTTCCACGCCAAGGCCGTGCTATTCGCAACCGGCGGCGCGGGCCGCATTTTCTATTCGTCCACGAACGCCTTCATCAATACTGGTGACGGCCCCGGCATGGCCGCGCGCGCGGGCATTCCGCTCGAGGACATGGAATTCTGGCAATTTCACCCGACCGGCGTGGCCGGTGCGGGCGTGCTGATTACCGAAGGCGTGCGCGGCGAAGGCGGCATATTGCGCAACGACGCGGGCGAGCGTTTCATGGAGCGTTACGCCCCCAACGCCAAGGATTTGGCCTCACGCGACGTGGTGTCGCGTGCCATGGTCACGGAAATCAACGAAGGCCGCGGCTGTGGGCCCAACAAGGATTTCGTGCTGCTGGACATCACCCACCTGCCGCCTGAAACCATCCTGAAGCGCCTGCCCGGCATACGCGAAATTTCCATCCAGTTTGCCGGCGTCGATCCAATCAAGGAGCCGATACCGGTGGTGCCGACCTGCCACTACCAGATGGGCGGCATTCCGACCAATTATCTGGGCGAGGTCGTGGTCCCGCAGGGCGACAACATGGGCGTCACCGTAAGCGGCTTTTACGCCGCCGGCGAATGCGCCTGTGCGTCCGTGCATGGCGCCAACCGCCTCGGTACCAATTCGCTGCTGGACCTCCTGGTATTCGGCAAGTCGGCCGGTACGACCATGGTCGACTTCATCAAGAATCACGCCGCCGCGCATCGTCCGCTGCCGGCCGATGCCGGCGACTATTCGCTGGCCCGGGTGGACCGCCTCAACAACCAGAAGGACGGTGCCGACGTGCATGCCACACGGCTGGCGATGCAGCGCACGATGCAGAATCACTGCGGCGTGTTCCGCTTCAAGGACTTGCTGGCGCAGGGCGTCACCAAGATCATGGACGTTGCGGACGACGTTGCGCGTACCGAAATCAAGGACAAGTCGCAGGTGTTCAACACCGCGCGGCTGGAAGCGCTGGAACTGGAAAACCTCATCGAGGTGGCCAAGGCAACCATCGTGTCGGCCAATGCGCGTACCGAATCGCGCGGCGCGCACGTGCGCGACGACGCCCCGGATACGGCGGAGCGCCCGGACGGACGCGATGACAAGAACTGGCTCAAGCACACGCTCTGGAATCGCGACGGCAACCGCCTCGAATACAAGCCGGTCAATCTAAAACCCCTGAGCGTCGACACCATCGCGCTCAAGAAGCGCGCTTACTGAGGAACTCAGGATGTCTTC
>JAEUNN010000283.1 GCA_016791085.1 Rhodocyclaceae bacterium
CTCGCCGCGCTGCAGCCCGGTTTCGCGAGCATGACGGTGGGCCGGTCCGGTCCCGATGCGGTGGGCACGGTGCATGTCGGGCCGCTCGCGTCCGGCGACATTCCCGCCACCAGTCTGACGCTGCAAGGCGGCGACATTCTCGTCGAGGGCTCCTTGGGGTCGGCCGCCAACCCCTTCGCGCACAACCTCACGCTGCGCGCCAATGCCGAAATCCTGTTTTCGCCCGGTGTCAGCATCGATGCTTCGGGCGGCGTTTTCAATATCCAGCTGTTTGCCAATTCCGACAGTTTCGGCGGGCGCATCGTGCTCGACCAGGCCACCCTACTGAGCGGCGGCGGCAACATATCCCTGTGCGGCGCAAGTTGTGCGTTCAGCGCCGAAGGCGTAAGCGTGTCGGGGGTGGGCGACGAGGCATACGGCATTTTGCTGCGCAACGCCGTGGTGGATGCCGGCAGCGGCCACATCGAAATGCGCGGTACCGGCGTCGTCGAAGGCTCCGGCGGTGCCGGCGTCCATATTGAAAGTTCGACCCTGCGTGCCGGTGCCGGCGGCATCACGGTTTTGGGAAGCGGTGGCGGCTTTTCGTCCGGGGCCGATCTGGGCGTCGAAGTCGTGTCCGGCAGCCAGATCACGGTCGACTCGGGCACGCTGCTCATTACCGGGTCGGGCGGCAGCCTGAGCAGCGGCGGCGGCAATCACGGCATTCTGATCGCCGGCGGTTCTGTCCTTGCCGGAACCGGCAGCGGCAACATGAGCCTGGTTGGCGTGGGCGGCAGCGGCAGCGGATCGACCGGAAGCTATGGCATCAAACTGACCGGGGCGGCGCAATTGCAAACCGAAGCCGGCGCGATTTCGGTGCACGGCAGCGGCGCCGGGTCGGGTGATGATGCGAGCGGCGTGGTGGCCGACGCCGGCACCGTCATTGCTTCCAGCGCAGGCGGCGGCATTGCGATTACCGGCTTCGGGGCGGATGGCGCATCGCCATCGCTGATGCGCGGCGTGGTGCTTACCGATACTACCGTGCAGACTGCCGCCGCCGGCACTATTACGATCAGCGGCACGGGCGGGAGTTTCGGTACGCCCGGCGACGGATTCGGCAATTCCCACGGCGTCTACCTGTCCGGCAGCACCCTGGTGCAAAGTGCCGATGGCGGCATCGCCATCACCGGAGCCGCAACCGACAACAGCGGTGGCGGCGGGTCAACCGGCGTATTCCTGGATAGTTCGGCCATCGTCAAAAGCACCGGCAGCGGCAGTATCAGCATTTCCGGTAGCGGTGCCCCGGCGGGCTTTTCGAATACCGGCGTGCTCATGCGCAGCGGCGCCCTGGTCGACGCCAACGGCAGCGGCAACGTCACGATTACCGGCACGCAGGGCGGCAGCAGCGGCGGCGGGGGCGGCGGCATTTATGTCGATGCCGGCGCCATCGTCACGGCGACCGCCGGACAGAGCACGCTGGTGGGCACCGGCGCCGGCAGCGAAGCCGGCATCGCGCTACTGGGCAGCGTGGGCGGGGCCACGGCGAGCGGCACCATCGCGCTCGTGAGCGACCTGCTGGGCATGGACGTCGCGGCCGTGGTACGCACCAGCGGACTGGTGCAACTGACTCCACTCACCGCGTCCAATTCGATATCGCTCGCGACCGGGCGGACCAGCGCCACGGTCTATACCCCGGCCATGCTGGACCGCATTACCGCCGGCACGCTGGAACTCAAAACCACCGGCGGCAACATTCTGGTCAATGCCGATCTGGCGGGCAGCAGCGTGCATGCTTCCACGCTGTTGTTAACTTCGGGTGGCGGCATCACGTTTTCCGCCGCGGTGGGGGCGCCGGCCGCGCCTTTCGATCACCACCT
>JAEUNN010000298.1 GCA_016791085.1 Rhodocyclaceae bacterium
TACGCGACCGCATCGCGCTGGCCGACGATGCGCGCTACGATCACTATCGCCACCAGGTGCTGCAGTTCCTGTATGAGATACAGCTTAAGGTCGAAACACTGGGCGCCGCGAAGTTCGAGGCGGCGACGGCGTCGCGCGCCGTCTGACGCCTCAAGCGCGGAAAACCGGTGTCTGTCCCCGATCCGATCGTTCCCGATCCGATCGTTCCCACGCTCCAGCGTGGGAACGTGTCGTGCACCGCTCCAGCGGTGCGCACAGGCCGCAGGCGCGTGGGAACCGTCCATGTGGATACGCCGAAACATTGGCTCTATTCGAGTGCGCGGAAGTATTTGGGGCAAGCGGGACTGGTGGATAGGGATTCCTGGGTTTGAATGCGAGGAGGCGCTGGAGCGCCTCGAGATGCGTTCCCACGCTGGAGCGAGGGAACGATGATTGCAATGAGGCGCGTGCGCGGGTCCTTCGCGCCCTCTATAAGTCGCGTAATCTCCTCGCGCGACAGAATCTGCGGTAGCCGCGCCGGCTGCCGCGAACGGGCTCTTTTCCGATCGTTCCCACGCTCCAGCGTGGGAACGTGTCGTGCACCGCTCCAGCGGTGCGCACAGGCCGCAGGCGCGTGGGAACCGTCCATGTGGATACGCCGAAACATCGGCGCTATTCGAGTGCGCGGAAGTATTTGGGGCAAGCGGGACTGGTGGATACGGATTCCTGGGTTTGAATGCGAGGAGGCGCTGGAGCGCCTCGATATGCGTTCCCACGCTGGAGCGAGGGAACGATGATTGCAATGAGGCGCGTGCGCGGGTCCTTCGCGCCCTCTATAAGTCGCGTAATCTCCTCGCGCGACAGAATTTGCGGCCCCCGCGCCGGCCGCCGCAAACGGGCTCTTTTGAATTGCGAGTCGGTCGCGCCGTCTTGACGGCTGCCGCACGGATGCGGGGGTTCGGGCAAAACGAGCTGCCGTGCCGTCGCTAACTTCCGTCGTGTAAAGGACCCCGCGCGCGCTCGTGTTCAAGGCTGAATGCCACATTCAGCCGCATTCAGCCTTGGTCCAGCGCAGGGCTGGAAGGCGGTGTCAAGGGTGCGCTTCGCCGGGCTGCGCCCACCCTTGACATGGCCATCTTCCGCAATAACCACCCTGGTCGGCCTACCTGGATTTAAAAAGGGGCTTAAGTTGCTGGCTCGCGCGTGTTGGCATCCGTACGGTAGGGACAGGAACAGGGAACGTTTGCTGCCGTCAGAATGCAGCCATGCCATTCAGGTGTTTGGCCGACGCAAAAGGGGAACCGGGAACCTCGGTTAATTCGCCTGTGTCCGGGTCCATGCGGAACACGCTAATGTCGCCGGACGCATAATTGGCCACGCACAGGAACTTGCCTGCGGCCGCGATCGCCATGCTTCGGGGGCCTTGTCCGGCCATGACGGGCGTGCCGGGAAGCGGCGTGAGCGCGCCGCTTCGGGGGGTTATGGGATAGGCCCAAATCTGGCCGCTGTCGTAGCTTGCGACATAGGCAAATTTTCCCGAAGGGTCCACCACCAGCGCGCGTGGGTTTGGCCCGGTCGCCACTGTTGCTGGCGCGAGCGGCAGCAATTTGCCGTGCGCTATCCTGAACTGGGACACATCCGCCGACGCCGCATTCGCGACGTAAGCATAGCGCCCATCCGGAACGATGCCGATGGCGCGCGGATTGGTGCCGGTCCGAAATGGCGAGCCCGCCAATTGGACGAGCTTTCCTGTTGCGCGATCGACGGAAAATCCCGACACATTGGCGTTCACGAGGTTGCTCACGTACA
>JAEUNN010000304.1 GCA_016791085.1 Rhodocyclaceae bacterium
CTGGATGTCGCGATCGACTGCTACAGCTATGACCCGACGCTGCTGGCCGCGGGCGGGCCACCCGTGCGCGAATGTCTGCGCTCCGATCTGCTCAAGTCGAATTGCCCCGTTACCGGCCAGCCCGACTGGGCCAGCGTTTCCATCTGCTATGCCGGTCCGGCCATCGATCACGCCGCGCTATTGCGCTACATCGTGTCTTTCCGCGGCCACGCCGGCTTCCACGAGCACTGCGTCGAACTGATGTTCATGGACATCATGACGCGCTGCGCGCCGGCCGAACTGTCGCTATACGCGCGCTATACGCGCCGCGGCGGGCTGGACATCAACCCCTACCGCAGCAATTGCGCCGCTCGCCCGGGCGGCAATTTGCGCAACGCGCGGCAATAGTCTGCCAGCGCCTCAGGCGTCGAGACGCTGCCTGAGCGCCAGCACGGCGGCACGGAATTCCGGTGCGCCGCCATAACTCGGGTGACGTGCGGGGGCGGCTTGCACACCCATGGCCGCCAGCGAACCCTGGCATACGCGCCCCAGCGCGAGCACCGGCCGGCCCGGGAACAAGGCCAGAAAATCTTCCAGCAGCGGCTGCAGCGCGCGTGTTTCGGCGCGCGTGGGGGTACGGTTGCTGAGCACCTGGCCGGCTTCGTGGGGGTGATAGGCGACGGCGTTCCACAGCACGAAATGCCGCGCTTCGAAGCCGGCCCCCAGCATGGCCGCCCAGACGATGCTGGCCGTGCGTTCCAGCATGCCGTCCTGGTTGTGCAGGGCGGGCTGCGGCCGGCTGGTACGCTGTATCGGTACGCTGCAGTAGCGCGTTCCGGCGCCGGCCGCCGCGGCGGCCAGCATGTCGCGCTCGCTGGTCATGGCGATGCCGGAAAATTTTGCGCCGCTATAGCTGGGCGCCTCGGCCACCAGCAGCACGCGCGCATGTCCAAGCCGGGCAGCCAGGTAGCCGCGCAGGTGGGCGGCGCGTATGGCGGGCGCGCCGGTGTGCAGATCGTGCGCGGCATCGTGCTTGCCCCAGGGATTGAACATGCGCGGCGGCTCGGGTATCAGGCTGCCTGCGCACAGGCGGGCCATGAAGGCGTCCAGCGCGGCGTCGGTCGGGGCGGAATTCATGGCGTGAGGCCGGGGCAGGGTGGGCGCGGGCTGCGCGAAGGGCGAGATTTTGCCCGAATGCGTCAGTGCGTGGACGAGCCGCCGGGCGCCTTAGCTGGGATCGGCAAGCCGAGTCGTGCCGCCGCCGTCCATGTGCTGCGGCGCCGGCATGCGCGTCCTGGCTGCGCCGGGCGTCATGCCGGTCCAGCCCTGGAATGCGCGCATGAAGCTTTTTTCGTTGCGAAAGCCCACCGCCAGTGCGATCTGTTTGATCGGCCTTTGCGTGCGCCGCAATAGTTCGAGTGCGCGCTCGCAGCGCACTTCGTCCTTGAGCGCCTGCAAGCTCGTCCCCTGGTCCAGCAGTTGCCGGTGCAGGGTGCGCGCCGACAGGCCCAGACGCGCGGCCAGCAATTCGGCGGTGGCCGCTTCGCCGGGACGTGCGCGCAGCAACTGGCGCAGGCGCTGTGCGATGAGCCGGTCGCGCCGGTAGCGCAGCACCGTGAGCGGCAGCGCGCGTTGCAGCATGACGCGCAAGGCGCCCTCGTCGCGGCACAGCGGCAGCGAGAGATAGGCCGAGTCGAAGCGGAACGCCGCCTGGCGGGCGCCGAAATGCACCGGTCCGGGAAATAGCAGCGCATAGACGCGCGCGTGCGGCGGCGCCGCGAACGGAAAATTCACTTCGCCTAGCGGAATGGCCGAATCCACGGCCCAACTCGCATAGCCCAGTACATAGCGCAAGCTCGTGAGCAGGCAGAACTCGCGCAATTCCCCGAGTTCGCGGTGCTCGCGCAATGCCAGCGTGGCCGTTCCGCCTTCGATTTCGAGGCTGTACAGCAAATCGTCGGTAAGCAGGCGGTGGTGGCGGCACCAGCGCTTGAGCGCCACGCCCAGGTCCGGCGCGGTAATCGAGGCGCGGCACAACATGCCGTAGCTGCCCCACGGCAGGCGGCGCGAAAACCAGCCCAGCGCTTCGTCGTCCAGTTCCTGCATGGCGCAGGCCGACATGAGTTCCATTTGCGCGGCGGTCACGCAGGCCGCACCGTCCGTCAACAGTTCCGGCGCGATGCGCGCCCGCGCCAGCGCGCGGGCCGGGTCGCGGCCATAGCGCGTATAGGCCGCGACGATCGCGCGTATGAAGGCGATGGGCGTGGCGGCCGCGCCGCGGGCCGGATCGGGGATGGACGGCAAGGTGTAGGGCATGCTGCGCCGAGTCTAAATGAGCTGGCAGGATTTGCAACCTCCGCGGCATCCCATGCACCGGCAGTTTCCCTACATTTACGCCACTTCGCGCGGGCCGCGGCCGAACCGGCGCTACCCCCTGCGCACCCTGCACGCTACCCGCACCGCAACCAGGAGAACCCCGCATGAACCTACCCGGACTGGATTTCAATCTCGGCGAAACCCTGGACATGCTGAGGCACAGCGTGCAGTCCTTCGCGGCGGCCGAAATCGCCCCGCTGGCGGCCGAAATCGACCGCGCCAACCTGTTCCCGGCCGAGCTTTGGCGCAAGCTGGGCGCGCTGGGGCTGCACGGCATGACGGTAGGCGAGGAATACGGCGGCACGGCCATGGGCTATCTGGCGCACATCGTGGCCATGGAGGAGGTGTCGCGTGCATCGGCGGCGGTCGGGCTTTCGTACGGCGCGCATTCCAACCTCTGCATCAATCAGATTCACCGCAACGGCACGCCGGCACAGAAACGCAAATACCTGCCCAAACTGGTGTCGGGCGAACATGTGGGCGCGCTCGCGATGAGCGAACCGAACGCCGGTTCCGACGTGGTGAGCATGCAGTTGCGTGCCGAGCGCAAAGGCCGGCAGTTCGTGCTGAACGGATCGAAAATGTGGATCACCAACGGTGGCGACGCCGACACTCTGGTGGTGTATGCCAAAACCGATGCCGCCGCGGGGGCGCGCGGCATTACCGCCTTCATCGTCGAAAAGGGCATGCCGGGGTTTGGCCACGGCAGCCACCTGGACAAGCTGGGCATGCGCGGCTCGAACACCTACCCGCTGTTTTTCGACGACGTCGAAGTGCCCGAAGAAAACGTGCTGGGCGAAGTCGGCGGCGGCGCGCGCGTGTTGATGAGCGGCCTGGATTTCGAGCGCGCGGTGCTGTGCGGCGGGCCGCTCGGCATCATGGCCGCCTGCATGGACCAGGTGTTGCCGTATCTGCACGAGCGCAAGCAATTCGGCAGCGCCATAGGCGAATTCCAGCTCATGCAGGGCAAACTCGCCGACATGTATACCACCTGGAGCGCCTGCCGCGCCTACGTGTATGCGCTGGGCGCCGCCTGCGACCGCGCGCCGCATGCGCGCGCGCTGCGCAAGGACGCCGCCGGTGCGATTCTGTACAGTGCCGAAAAAGCCACCTGGATGGCCGGCGAGGCGATACAGGTTCTGGGCGGAAACGGCTATATCAATGAATATGCCACCGGCCGCCTGTGGCGCGACGCCAAGCTGTACGAAATCGGCGCCGGCACCAGCGAAATCCGGCGCATGCTGATAGGCCGGGAACTGCACGCGGAGACCGCTTGATGAGCACGCTAAAAACCAGCGTCGATACCAGATCCGAAGAATTCCGCAGCAATGCCGCCGCCATGCGGCGCCAGGTCGAGGACCTGCGTGCCAAGGTGGCGCTGGTGGCCGAAGGGGGCGGCGCCGCGGCGCGCGCCAAACATGTCGCACGCGGCAAGCTGCTGCCGCGCAGCCGCGTCGAACATTTGCTGGACCCGGGCACGCCGTTTCTCGAAATCGGCCAGCTCGCCGCCTGGGACATGTATGACGGCGATGCCCCGGCGGCCGGCGTGATCGCCGGAATAGGCCGTGTCGAAGGCCTGGAATGCATGATCATCGCCAACGACGCCACGGTAAAAGGCGGCACCTATTACCCCATGACCGTCAAGAAGCACCTGCGCGCCCAGGAAATCGCCGAGCAGAACCATTTGCCCTGCCTGTACCTGGTGGATTCCGGCGGCGCCTTCCTGCCCAAACAGGACGAGGTGTTTCCGGACCGCGACCATTTCGGCCGGATTTTTTTCAATCAGGCCAACATGTCGGCCAAGGGCATACCGCAAATCGCCGTGGTCATGGGCTCGTGCACGGCCGGCGGCGCCTATGTGCCGGCCATGAGCGACGAAACCGTCATCGTGAAGAACCAGGGCACCATTTTCCTGGGCGGCCCGCCGCTGGTGCGCGCGGCCACCGGGGAAATCGTGAGCGCCGAAGATTTGGGCGGCGGCGACGTGCACACACGCATATCCGGCGTGGCCGATCACCTGGCCGAAAACGACACCCACGCGCTCTACATCGCGCGCCGCATCGTGTCCGGACTGAACCGCGTCAAGCCGCGGCAAATGGCGCTGGCGGGCGGCGAAGAGCCGCTCTACGACGCGGAAGAAATTTACGGCTGCGTACCGGCCGACACCCGCAAGCCGTACGACGTGCGCGAAATCATCGCGCGCATCGTGGATGGCTCGCGCTTCGACGAATTCAAAACCCGCTACGGCAACACCCTGGTGACCGGCTTCGCGCATCTGTATGGCTATCCGGTCGGGCTGGTGGCCAATAACGGCATCCTGTTTTCGGAATCCGCCCAGAAAGGCGCGCATTTCATCGAGCTTTGCGCGCAACGCGGCATCCCGCTGATTTTTCTGCAGAACATCACCGGCTTCATGGTCGGCCGCAAGTACGAGAACGCCGGCATCGCCAAAGACGGCGCGAAAATGGTGACCGCCGTGGCGACCGCCGCGGTGCCCAAGCTCACCATGCTGATAGGCGGTTCTTTCGGTGCCGGCAATTACGGCATGTGCGGACGCGCCTATTCGCCGCGCTTCCTGTGGATGTGGCCGAATTCGCGCATTTCGGTCATGGGCGGCGAACAGGCCGCCAGTGTGCTGGCGACCGTGCGGCGCGAAGCCATGGAAGCGCGCGGCTCGGCCTGGAGCGCCGACGAAGAAGAAGCGTTCAAGGCGCCGGTGCGCGACCAGTACGAACGCCAGGGCCATCCCTATTACGCGACTGCGCGGCTGTGGGACGACGGCGTGCTCGATCCGGCGCAAAGCCGGCGCGTGCTGGGCTTGTCCCTGTCCGCCGCGCTGAATGCGCCGCTCGCGCCCACGCGCTTCGGCGTATTCCGCATGTGAACCTGCCCGGACCAAGCCGGCCAGTTGTGCCGCGCCCAGATAAACCGAACCGGATCGAGCCATGTTCGACAAGATACTGATCGCCAACCGCGGTGAAATTGCCTGCCGCGTCATCAAGACCGCGCGCCGCATGGGCATACGCACGGTGGCCGTGTATTCCGAAGCCGATGCCGGCGCGCGCCATGTGCGCCTGGCCGACGAAGCCGTGCTGATCGGTCCCGCGCCGGCGCGCGAAAGCTATCTGGTGATCGAAAACGTGATCGCCGCGGCGCGCCAGACCGGCGCCCAGGCCATACATCCGGGCTATGGCTTCCTGTCCGAAAACGAGGCCTTCTGTGCCGCCTGCGAGGCTGCCGGCATCGTGTTCATCGGCCCGCCGGTTGCGGCGATACACGCCATGGGCTCGAAATCGGAAGCCAAAAAGCTCATGGAAAAGGCCGGCGTGCCGCTCACGCCGGGCTATCACGGCGACGAACAGGCGCCGGAAGTTCTGCACGCCCAGGCCGAGCGCATCGGCTACCCGGTGCTCATCAAGGCCGCCGCGGGCGGCGGCGGCAAAGGCATGCGCCTGGTTGAGCGCGGCGCCGACTTCATGGAACTTTTGGCATCCTGCAAGCGCGAGGCGCGCGCGGCTTTCGGCGACGAGCACGTGCTGATCGAAAAGTACATCACGCGTCCGCGCCACATCGAAATCCAGGTGTTCGGCGATACCCAGGGCAACTATGTATATCTGTTCGAGCGCGACTGTTCGGTGCAGCGCCGCCACCAGAAAGTGCTGGAAGAAGCCCCCGCGCCGGGCATGAGCGCGGAACGCCGCGCGGCCATGGGCAAAGCCGCCGTGGAAGCGGCGCGCGCGGTCGGCTATGTGGGTGCCGGCACGGTGGAGTTCATCGCGCACCAGGACGGCAGCTTCTACTTCATGGAAATGAATACCCGCTTGCAGGTCGAGCACCCGGTCACCGAAATGATTACCGGGCTGGATCTGGTCGAGTGGCAGTTGCGCGTGGCGGCCGGCGAGCCGCTGCCGCTCGCGCAGGAACAACTGGCGATCCGCGGCCATGCGCTGGAAGCGCGCATCTATGCGGAAGATCCGGCGCGCGGCTTCTTGCCCTCGACCGGCCGTCTGGTGCACCTGGCGGCTCCGCCCGAAGGCGTCAATGTGCGCGTGGATACCGGCGTGGAAGAGGGCGACGCGATCAGCCCGCACTACGATCCCATGATCGCCAAGCTCATCGTGTGGGACCAGAGCCGCGAGCGCGCCTGTGCGCGCATGCTGCAGGCCCTGGCGGCCTACCGCGTGGTGGGGGTGGCCAACAACATCGAATTTCTGAGCCGCCTGGTGGCCTGCCCGGCGTTCGCACAGGCCGATCTGGATACCGGGCTCATAGAACGCGAAGCCGGCTACCTGTTCCAGGAGGGCGAGTCGGTGCCGGACGAGGTGTATCGCGTCGCCGCACTGGCCGAACTGATGCGCGAGGCCCACCGCGCGCAGGAAGCCGCGCGCCAGAGCGGCGACGAGGGCTCGCCCTGGCACGCGCGCGACGGCTGGCGGCTCAACGCCGCGGCGCGGCGCGAATTGCTGTTCCGCCACGGCGAGCGCCAGATTGCCGTGCAGGTGGCTTACCGCGGCGCTTCCTATCTGCTGGCGCTGGGCGGGCAGAGCGTGGCGGCACGCGGCGAAGCGGCCGGGCGCGGGCGCCTGCGCGTGGAACTGGACGGCACGCGCATGGACGCCACGGTGATCGCGGCGGGTGAAAAACGCCATGTGTTCCTGCATGGGCGCACCTGGCAACTGGCCTGCGTCGATCCGCTGCACCAGACCGCCGAGGGCGGCGGCGCCGAAGGCGGGCTGCTCGCGCCCATGCCGGGCAAGGTGATCGCGCTGATCGCCGAATCCGGCCAGCGCGTCGAAAAAGGCGCGGCGCTCCTGATACTAGAAGCCATGAAAATGGAGCACACCATCAAGGCGCCGGCCGCCGGCACCGTGCGCGCGTTCCGCTACCAGGTCGGCGACCAGGTCGGCGACGGCGCGGAACTGGTGGATTTTGCAGTCGAACAATCAAATTCATGATGCGGGGCGGAGCAGCCCCGCACACGGCATCAAATCGGAGGAGGGAAGCATGGAAAGCCCGAGTTACGTGCATGGCGCATGCGAGGCCGAACTGATCGGCCAGACCATAGGCCAGTTTTTCGACGCCGCCTGCGCGCGCCACGCCGCGCGCGAGGCGCTCGTGGTGCGCCACCAGAATGTGCGGCTGAGCTATGCGCAATTGCGCTCGCGCGTGGATGCGCTGGCCTGCGCGTTGCTCAGGCTGGGCCTCAAGCCCGGCGAGCGCATAGGCATCTGGTCGCAGAACAACCTGGAATGGGCGCTCACCCAGTTCGCCACGGCCAAGGCCGGTCTGGTGCTGGTCAATATCAACCCGGCCTACCGCCGCGCGGAACTGGAATATGCGCTGAACAAGGTGGGCTGCAGCGCGCTCATCCTGTCGCCGGCGTTCAAATCCAGCGACTACCTGGCCATACTGCGCGAACTTGCGCCCGAACTTGCCGCCAGCAAGCCCGGCGCGCTGCGTGCCGCGCGTCTGCCCGCGCTGCGCTGGGTGATACGCCTGGGCGTGGCGGCCACGCCCGGCACGCTGAATTTCGACGATTTGCTGGCACCGCCCGCGCTGGCCGAACTGCAGGCGCTCGAAGCGCTCGGCGAAACCCTGCAGTTCGACGACGCCGTGAATATCCAGTTCACGTCCGGCACCACGGGCGCCCCCAAAGGCGCCACGCTGTCGCACCACAACATATTGAACAACGGCCATTTCGTGGGCCGCGCGATCGCGCTCCAGCCCGGCGACCGGCTGTGCATACCGGTGCCGCTGTATCACTGTTTCGGCATGGTCATGGGCAATCTGGGCTGTCTGACGCATGGCGCCACCATGGTCTATCCGGGCGAATCTTTCGATGCCCTGGCGACGCTCGAAACCCTGGCCGGGGAACGCTGTAGCGCCTGTTACGGCGTGCCCACCATGTTCATCGCCATGCTGGATCACCCGCGTTTCGAGGAATTCGACCTGTCCAGCCTGCGCACCGGCATCATGGCCGGCAGCCCCTGTCCGGTGGAAGTCATGCGCCGCGTGATCGCCCGCATGCACATGAGCCAGGTCACCATAGCCTACGGCATGACCGAAACGTCCCCGGTGTCGTTCCAGAGCGGCACCGGCGACGCGCTGGAACGCCGCGTATCCACGGTGGGCCGCATACAGCCGCACTGCGAGGTCAAGATCGTCGATTTCGAGGGCCGCGTGGTGCCGCGCGGCACGGCCGGCGAACTATGCACGCGCGGCTATTCGGTCATGCTGGGGTATTGGGACGACGCGGACAAGACGCGCGAAGCCATAGATGCCGCGGGCTGGATGCATACCGGCGACCTGGCCACGCTGGATGCCGAAGGCTATTGCAACATCGTCGGGCGCATCAAGGACATGGTGATACGCGGCGGCGAGAACATTTACCCGCGCGAAATCGAGGAATTTCTTTACCGCCACCCGGCCGTGCAGGACGTGCAGGTGGTGGGCGTGCCGGATGCGAAATTCGGCGAAGAACTGTGCGCGCTCATCATCCTGCGGCCCGGCGCACAACTGAGCGAAGCCGAGGTGCAGGCGTTCTGCCGCGAACAGATCGCGCATTACAAGGTGCCGCGCTATGTGCGCTTCGTGGACAGTTTCCCCATGACCGTGACCGGCAAAATCCAGAAATTCCAGATCCGCGAACAGCTCAAGCGCGAACTGGGACTGGCCGAACAGCGCACCGCCTGAGCCCTCGTCATGAACTATCCCGCCAGTGTGAAAATCGTCGAAGTCGGCCCGCGTGACGGCTTGCAGAACGAAAAGCAGAGCGTCGCGGCCGCCACCAAGATCGAATTGATCGCGCGCCTGGGCAGCGCCGGCTTGCGTGCCATCGAAGCGACCTCGTTCGTGTCCCCCAAATGGGTGCCGCAAATGGCCGACGCGGCCGAAGTCATGGCCGGCATCGCGCGCCTGCCCGGCGTGAGCTACCCGGTGCTCACGCCCAACCTGCAAGGCTTCCAGGCCGCGCTGGCGGCCGGCGCGCAAGAAGTCGCGGTATTCGCGGCGGCGTCCGAGTCGTTCAGCCGCCGCAACATCAACTGCAGCATCGCCGAATCGCTGGATCGCTTCCTGCCGGTCATGCAGGGCGCCCGCGCGGCCGGCGTGAAGGTGCGCGGCTATGTGTCCTGCGTGCTGGGCTGTCCTTACGAGGGCGAAATTGCGCCGCATGCCGTGGCCGACGTGGCGGCCAGGTTATTTGCCATGGGCTGTTACGAAGTCAGCCTGGGCGACACCCTAGGCACCGGTACGCCGCTCAAGACGCAGCGCATGCTGGGCGCGGTGCTGGAACGCCTGCCGCTGGAGCGCGTGGCGGGCCATTACCACGACACCTACGGCATGGCCGTCGCAAACATTTACGCGTCCTTGCAAATGGGCGTGGCGACTTTCGATGCATCGGTCGCCGGCCTGGGCGGCTGTCCGTATGCGCGCGGCGCGTCCGGCAACGTCGCCACCGAAGACGTGGTGTACCTGCTGGAAGGCATGGGCATTTCCAGTGGCGTCGATCTGGCGCGCCTGCTCGACTGCGCCGCCTGGATCAGCGCCGTGCTGGGCCGGCGGCCCGCGTCCCGCGTGGGCCAGGCGCGCTGCGCGGCCATGGCTTAGTTTCGCCTGCAGCGGAAGGGCTGC
>JAEUNN010000334.1 GCA_016791085.1 Rhodocyclaceae bacterium
CACGATGGAATATTGCGTGGCGTGACCGATTTTCCAGACGAGGAGTGCAACATGAACACCAACACGCACGCAGCAAATATCCCGCCGCAAGCCGGCGACGGCGCGGAAACCCTGCACGGCCACGCCGGCGTCGATGGGCAAAAGCCGCCGTATGTGAAGCCGGGATTGCAGCACATATCGGTTGCCGATACGGAACTGGGGCTTCTTATTGGCGGTGATCTGATCATTCCCGGCACGCTCAGTTAGCCGCGAGCGCTGTCCCGCGACCGTGCCTGGCGGCGGCCCACGCCGTGCGCCCGCAACGCCGTCGCGGCAGGCGTCCGGCCCGGGCACGGCGTTCGGGCCCCGGGCAGGCGTCCGGCCGCAACCAGCCCACCTTGACTTTGCATGGAATCAGAGCATGCCAGACATTTCGCACACCCTCGCCGTCGTCCGCAACCCCGACCTGGTGGCCACGGACATGGATGGCGAAACCGTTATGATGAGCGTAGAACGCGGCGAATATTACGGCCTCAAGGGGGTCGGTTCGCGCGTCTGGGAATTGCTGGCGCAGCCGGCCAGCGTGACCGACCTCGCCCAAACCATCTGCGCGGAGTACGCAATCGATGAACCGGCTTGCCGCGCCGACCTCGCGGATTTTATCGACGACCTGCTCAAGAACGGGCTGGTGCGCGCCGCCTGAGGCGGCATGAGCACTATCGGGCGCAAGCTGCGCACCGCCGCGCGCCAGCCGCCTTTCGTGCTCGCCTGGCTGCTGCCGGTGTGGTTGCTGCTGGGCGGCGCGCGCGCGCTCATACTCACGCTTTCATTCCGCCGCCTCGCGCCGCACCTGGGCCGCCCGCTGGGTGCCAACGCCTGGGTGCCGCGCCTGGACCCGCAGCAGGAACAGCGCGCCCTGCTGATCGCGCGCGTGGTGTATATCGCCGCGCGCCATACACCCTGGATTTCCAACTGCTTTCCGCAAGCCATCGCTGCGCGCGTGCTGCTCGGCCTGTACAGCATTCCGTACGCCCTGCACTTTGGACTGATGCGCGACCCCGCCAGCGCGGAAATGAAAGCCCACGCCTGGGTGGCGGCCGGCAAGGTGCGGGTGACCGGCGGCGAAAGTTTCGGGCAATTCACCGTCGTCGGCTGTTTCGTGGCGCCCGGCCTCGACCCCTCGCGCAACTAGCCTGCCGCGCGCCTTGCCGGCAGCGGCGCCCTGCTGCGGCCAGGCCCGGCCCGCGCCCGTGCGTGTCGGCCGCTGCAAACTGAAGCCGAACGCCCCCCGTCTCCGCCGCCCGCGGCAAACCCCAGATTCACGCACGCCGGCGGCGCGCAGGCCGCGCGCGCGCACCGCCGCGGTGCGCCGTTCCCTGTCCCGCAAAGCTGGTCTCCAGGCCGTTGCCAGCGCTGTGCTGTCTGCGCTTTGCAAGTCGCGTATCCAGGCGACGGCGCATTTTTTGCTTGTCGAAACGGGAGTGGCGTTTGGTGCCGCCATGGTCCGGTGTTTCCGGAGCCAGGCCGCAAGCACCACGGATGGAAACGTTGCGGCGTTGCCGCAATTTTTCCGTATTTCATGCCCACAAGCAGAGCAAAACAGCAGTAATTGCTTGCAAAATTGTGATATTGCACCGCACAATTCGCCTTACCGGGCACGCCGGAGTGCATCCCGCCGTGCCAGCATAGGGGTAAAAATGGCTGCCAGTCACCTGATCGTTTCTCGCGTCGCGCTCGCACCTTTTTCCGAGCCCGAGGAAAACGGATACCTGTTCAAGGATTTGGATTTCCGCGTCAATAGCGGCGAATGCGTCGTGCTAATGGGCGCGGCGGCGTGCGGCAAATCCGAACTGCTACAAATACTTGCCGGCAATATTCGCCCCACCGTGGGCGGCATCATCATGGACGGCAAGGAAATTTGCGGCCCAGCCGCCGAGCGCAGCGTGGTCGATCGCGAGCCGCGCCTGCGCGCCTGGCTGACCGCGCACGCCTATGTCGCGCGCGCGGCGCGCGCGGCCTGGAAAAAACGCAAGGCCGCGGGCGACGTGGACGAGTGGGTGCGCCACAACCTGCACCTGGTGGGGGCCGCCGATGCGGCCAGCCTGCGCCCCGGCAAATTGTCCACGAGCCTCAAGGTACGCGTGGAACTTGCGCGCGTGCTGGCTTCCGACCCCAGACTGCTGTTGCTCGACGACGCATTCGGGTCGCTCGACAACGGAACGCGTTGCGCATTGCAGGACACTTTTCTGAGCGTGCACCAGCGCTTGCAGAAAACCGTCATGCTATGCACGGACAACGTCGCCGAAGCCGTGCTGCTGGCCGACCGCGTCATTATCCTCAAGCGCGGCGGCGGCGTGCAGCACGACATCGCAATCGACCTGTTGCGCCCGCGCTCGCGCACCCAGCTCGCCGGCACGCCGGAATTCGAGCGCTATACCGCGAAACTGGCCGAACTGCTGGCAGCCAATCCGACCGCCGGCAACCCCGCCGCGGGGAAAGTCGCGGACGCAAAGCCGGCGCCGGAAAAGCTGCAGCCGCACCCGCACCGCCATCCCATGCCCAGCGGCAAAGTGCTGGAAAAGCCGGCGCTGTCGCTGGGCTACATACCATTGTCCGACTGCGCCCCGCTCGCCGTGGCGCTGGAAGAGGGGTTTTTCGACGGCTACGGCCTGGAAGTGACGCTGGTACGCGAAACGTCCTGGCAGAACGTGCTGGACAAGTTGTCCATGGGTCTGCTGGACGGCGCGCAAATGCCGGCGCCCATGCTGCTGGGCGCGCATTTCAGCGCCGCCTACCGGCCGCTCGTCACGTCCATGAGCCTCAGCCTCAATGGCAACGCAATCACGGTTTCCAGCGACGTGTATGCGCGCATGCAGGCCAGCGGCGTGGCCGACCCGCAAAGCCCGGCCGGCAGCGCACTGGCGCTCAAGGCGGTGATCGAAGCCAACCGGCGCGACCGCCGTCCGCCGCTGGTTTTTGCCGTGGTGGCGGCATTTTCGTCGCACAACTATCTGCTGCGCTATTGGATGGCCAGCGCCGGCATAGACCCCGACCGCGACATCCGCCTGGCCATCATTCCGCCGCCGCAAATGGCGCACTACCTGCAGGCCGGCCTGGTTTCCGGCTTTTGCGTCGGTGAGCCCTGGAACACCGTGGTGGCGCGCAACGGCACCGGCCGCGTGGTCGCCAACAGCCATGCGATCTGGAACAACCACCCGGAAAAGGTGCTGGCCGTGACGCGCGCCTGGGCCGATGCCCACCCGAATACGCATCGCGCGCTCATCAAGGCGCTGCTGGATGCCTGCTGGTGGATAGAAAAGGAAAACCGCCGCCCGCAACTTACGCGCATATTGTCGCAAGGCCGTTACCTGAACATGCCGCAGGAAGACATACGCGATGCGCTCGACGGGGTGTACCTGAACCCTGCCGGCAGCAGCGAAGCCCCTGCCCTGCACGCCTTCCACCGCGACTGCGCAAATTTCCCCTGGCGCTCGCACGCCTTGTGGCTGCTCGCACAGATGCGGCGCTGGGGCCACATCCAGGCCAGCCCGCAAGAACTCGTGCACGCCGCGCGCAGCGTCTATCGTCCCGAACTGTACCGCGAAGCCGCACGCGCGCGCGGCGTGCCCGCCCCCGGTTGCGATCTGAAGCCGGAAGGCACGCACGATGCCGAATGGCTGCTGGCCGAGGCCGGCCGCAACCTCACGCTGGGCAGCGACCTGTTCATGGATGGGCGCCTGTTCGACCCGGAACACCTGGAGAACTATCTGGCCGGCTTCGAGGCGCCGAAAAAGCCGGCACCCCGGCCCAGCGCCGAAAGTTCGCGCGACGACCGCGACTACGGCGACAACTGGTATCCGTCCATGGCCTGAGGCGAAACGCGCGGCGCGTGCGCGCCGCGCGTCCCGGCCTATTCGGGCTGGTCCCGGTCCTTGAGCATGTCGTGCAGGCTGCGCGAGGCCGGCTTGAGCGGTGTGCGATGCTGCGTCCAGCCGGCCTGGGCGCCCGGCGTAAACGCGCGCAGGCGCGTCGCACCCCAGCGCAGCGCCTTCCAGGCTTTGGGCGACTTGAACGCGCCGCTCCAGAACTGCCATACCACGCGCTCGGCCGCGCTATGTTTGGCGCCCTGGCCGCGCAGCGGCGTGGCCACCGTTTCGTTGGGATTGCGCTTGGCTTCGTTCCTGAGCCGTATCAGCAAATCCGGTATCGGAATGCGCACCGGGCACACCTCGCTGCAGGCACCGCAAAGCGTGGAGGCGAACGGCAGATCGCCCGCCTCGTCCAGGCCCAGCAGGTGCGGCGACAGGATTTTGCCTATCGGCCCGGGATAGGTCGTGCCGTAGGCATGGCCGCCTATGCGCCCATACACCGGGCAATGGTTCATGCAGGCGCCGCAGCGTATGCATTGCAGCGTGCTGCGCAACTGCTCATCGGCATAAGCTTGGCTGCGCCCGTTATCCAGCAGCACCAGGTGCACTTCGCGCGGGCCGTCCAGTTCGCCGCTGCGGCGCGGACTGCTGATCAGATTGAAATACGTGGTGACCGCCTGGCCGGTCGCCGAGCGCGTGAGCAAACTGACCAGCGGCACCACGTGCTCGAGCTTGGCCACCACCTTTTCCATGCCCATGATGGCCACATGCACGGGCGGCACAGTGGTGGACAGGCGCCCGTTGCCCTCGTTTTCGATCAGCCACAGCGTGCCGGTTTCGGCCACCGCGAAATTCACTCCGGAAAGGCCTACGTCGGCCTCCATGAAGTGCCTGCGCAGCGCGCGCCGGCCGGTCTGTATCAGTTCGTCCACGTCCTCGGTGTAAGGCGTGTCGGGAATGTTTTCCTCGAACAGTTTGGCCACGTCGGCCTTGTTCTTGTGGATGGCCGGCATCACGATGTGCGAGGGCTTTTCGCCGGCCAGCTGCACGATGTATTCGCCCATGTCGGATTCGATACATTCCATGCCGTGCTCGGCCAGGTAGTGATTCAGCTCGATTTCCTCGCTCGCCATGGATTTGCCCTTGATCATGCGGCGCGCCTGGTTGCGCCGCATGATGTCCAGCACGATGGCATTGGCCTCTTCGGCATTTTCGGCCCAATGCACCTGGATGCCGTTGCGGGTGAGCTTGCTTTCCAGTTCTTCCAGCAAATCCGGCAGACGTGCCAGGGCATATTTGCGTATGGCGCTGCCCAGGTCGCGCAGGCTTTCGCGCTCGTGCTCGTCGGAAAACTGATTGCGCCGCTTGGCCTGCAGGAAATCCATGGCACCGCGGAAACTTTTGCGCAGTTTGTCGTCGTCCAGCGCGCCGCGCGCGCGCTCCTTGAAGTCGGCCGTGGGCACGAACTGCATGGGATGTTTGCTCATGCCGCCTCTCCTTGTTCGCAGGCGATGAATACGCACAGGCGCGCCGGTCCATGCGCGCCATAGGCCAGGGTTTGCTGGATGTCGGCGGTTTTCGACGGCCCCGACAGCATGACCAGATTGCTCGGCATGCGCGCCGCCCAGCGCTCGCCGTCGGCGGCTTCGAACAGCGTCGCGTAAATGCGCTCGGCGTCGATCAGCACCACGTGCAGGGGCGGCACCAGCGACAGCGTGCGCGGCATGTGCGGCCCGCACAGATGCACCAGCGTGCCGGTGGCGGCAATCGCGCAATCGGCCACCGTGAAGCCGGCATCGACCTGTTCGAACAGTTCGGCTTTCCATTCATCCAGCGGGCGCCCGAATTCGCTCGCCTGCAGCGCGGGCGGCAGCGCGCGCGCAAGGCTGTCGCCGGGCGCGCCGCTTTGCCGCACCAGGCGCCGCACGCCCTGCGCATGCAACAGTTGCGCCACCGCGCCGGCCCAGCCGGCATGGCTCACGACATGCACGTCGGCATGCGAGGCGGTCAATTCGGCGCGCAGGCGTTCCACGCGCTCGGCCTGCGTGGAGGCCGGCCGGCCGGCGTAATAGCCCGCCACGTCGGGCATGTCCGGGGCCGTGGCGGGCGCGCAGGCGCGCAGTTTGCTCAACATGCTGGCACGCGCGCTCATGCCGATTCTCCCGTGAGGCGTTCGCATACGAAGCTCGCCATGTGCGTGCCGGCGACCGCCACCGAGCGGTGCTGGGCGGCTGTGGAAATGTTCAGCATGCAGCCGCAATCGGCAGTGATGAAGCGCTGGCAGCCGGTGCCGGCGATGCTGTCGACCTTGTCGCGCACGATGGCGCCGGAAATGTCCGGGTGGCGCAGCGAAAAGGTGCCGCCGAAACCGCAACATTCCGATTCGCGCACGTGCTCGACCACTTCCACGCCGGGCAAACTGGCCAGCAGCGACAGGCCATGCACGCGCGTGCCCATTTCGCGCCGCGCCGAACAGGAGGTATGCAGCGCCACCTTGACCGGCTCGGCGCGCGCGGCGGAATAGTCGGGCTGCAGCACATGCACCAGAAATTCGCTCAGTTCGAATACGCGCTCGGCCAGCGCAGTGGCCTGCGGGCCGTATGCGGCGTCATCCGCGAACAGTTTCGGCCAGTGTTCGCGCATCATGCCGGCGCAGGAGCCGGACGGCACGATGACCGGCCAATCCTGTGCGAACAGTTTCATTTGCGCGCGCGCCACCTTGCGCGCGGCTTCGGCGTCCCCGCTCGTATAGGCAGGCTGGCCGCAACAGCTCTGGTCCTGCGGAAAATGCACGGTAAGTCCCTCGCGTTCCAGCAGGCGTACCGCGTCCATGCCGGCCTGGGGCACGAATAGATCGATCAGACAGGTACCGAACAGGTACACGTCCTTGGGCTTGGGGGGGTAATTTCTGGCTTGCACGTGTCGCTCCTCCTTACGAAATGCGCTGGGTCGGCATGGCCCGGACTGGCCGCCGACGATGGATGCGTATGCTGCCCGCCACCTCAAATTGGTGCAAACTGGTCGGACCAATTTATCATGTCGATCCGGCACCACGCCCGGCCTGCCCGCCGGCAAGCCGGCGCGGCGATGGCCGGATACTGAATAAAGCATATGCCCTATCCCGTGAACAGCAATCTGGTGCAGCAAGTCGTGCGCGACTTCGAGGCGCGGCTATTGGGCGGCGACTGGAAGCCCGGCCTGCGCCTGCCTTCCGAGCGCGCCCTGGCCGAACAGCTGGGCGTATCGCGCGGCACCGTGCGCGAAGCGCTGCAGCGCCTGGCGGCGCGCGGCCTGCTCGCCAGCCGCCAGGGCAGCGGCATATTCGTGACCGACCTGCTGCAGGCCGGACTGGTGCCGCCCTGGCGCCAGCTCATGACCGCCCACCCCGAATTGCGCGCCGACATGCTGGAATTCCGCCGCGTGCTGGAAGGCGCGGCGGCCTATTTCGCGGCCCTGCGCGCCCTACCGCGCGATCTCGAACGGCTGGGCGAATTGCTCGCGCGCCTGCGCGAGGCGCGCGCGGCCGATGCGCGCGACGCCGAGGCGCACGCCGACGCGCGCTTTCACGAAGCCATCGCCGACGCCTCGCACAACAGCATGTTCCGCCACCTGCACAACAGCGTGCTCACGCTGCTGCGCGAGCACATCGCGCTCAATAACGCGGGCTTGCGCGAAGGCAGCGATGCCGGCGTGGCGCAGCAACTGCTTGCCCAGCACGAATCGATATGCGCGGCCATCATGGCGCGCGAGGCCGTAGCGGCCCGCAGCGCCATGTGGGCGCACATCGATTACGTCCGGGAACAGCTCGAGCGGCGCGCCGAGCCGGCCGCTGCCGCGGCGCCGGACGCCGCGCAGGACGTTACGCGCGCGGCGGCGCGGCGTGCGGAATGAGTACCGACACGCGCGTGCCGCATCCGGCCGGGTTGGGGCCTATGTCGAACTGGCCGCCCAGTTGCGCGGCCCGCACGCGCATGCCGGCAATGCCGTGCGCACCGGCACGGCGGGCGTGGTCGGGCGGCATGCCGCAGCCGTCGTCGGCAATTTCCAGGCGCAGGCCGGCGGCGTCGGATTCCAGCTTGACCACGACGCGCGCGGCCGCGGCGTATTTGACGATATTGGTGAGCGATTCCTGAGCGATGCGGTATAAGGCGATCGCAATCTGCTCGTCGAATACATCGACTTCCGGCGCGATCTGCACGTCCACGGCCAGGCCGCTGGTGCCGGCGAATTCGCTCAGGTAGAACTGCAGCGCTTCGGCCAGCCCCAAAGATTCGATCATGCTGGGGCGCAGGCCTTCGATGATGCGGCGCTTGATCGCCGTGGTTTTGCGCGTCATGTCGCGCGCCGCTTCGAGATGGCGCACCAGTTGCGCATCGGCCGGCCCGAGGTGGCGCAGCGCGGCGCCGATTTCCATCTGGATGGCGGTCAGGTGCGCCCCCAGTTCGTCGTGCAGTTCGCGCGCAAGCTGGGCTTTTTCGAGTTCCACGACCGACACCAGATGTTGCGACAGGCGCTGCAGTTCCTGTGTGCGCGCGTCCACCATGCTGGCCAGGGTTTCGTTCATGCGCTGCAGTTCTTCGCTCTGGCGCTGCAGGCGGTCGGCCGCACATTTCATGTCGGTCACGTCCATGACCACGCCCATCATGTAGTGCGGCTTGCCCAGCGCATTGGCGAATGCGCGCCCGCGCGCCTCGATCCAGCGCAATTCGCCATTGGCCAGATTGACGCGGTAGCGCGCGCGATAGTCGGCGCACTCGGCCAGCGACTGGTCCACCGCGGCCGCCGTGGCGGCACGGTCATCCGGATGCAGCAGCGCGAGAAAGCGCTCATAGGTCACGCCGGTGCCCGGAGCGAGTCCGAACATGGCCAGACATTGGTCGTTCCACACCAGGTCGGACTGTTCGATATCCCAGTACCAAAGCCCCAGACTGGCGGCTTCGGTGGCCAGGCGCAAGTTCTGTTCGGACAGGCGCAGTGCGCGTTCGGTCAGTTTCTGCTGTGTGATGTCGGTAAAAAACAGGCCCACGCCGTCCGGCCGCGCAGCGGCGCTGCCGATGGGGTGGGCATGGACCAGCCAATGGCGCGGACCGGCCGCATCGCGCGTGGTGAATTCCAGATTCAGAACCGGCGTGCCGGCCGTCATGACGCGCTCGAGCAGGTGTTTGAGGCCCGGCCCGGCACTCGCCGAAAATTCCTGCGGAGTGCGTCCCAGGCAGGCGGCTGGCGGCGCGCCGGCTATCGACTCGAATGCCGGATTCATGCGCAGGCAGCGCCCCGCCGCGTCGAACAGCGCCACCCCGGTGGCCGCATTGCCAAGCAGCACGTCGAGCATGGAATTGGCGCGCGCAAGTTCTTCCGGAAACCCGGCCGGCACCGCGCCATCGGGCAGCGCCTGGCGCAGGCTGTCGTGCAGCGCGGCGATTTCGGCGCGTGCGTCGAACTGTTCGGCAAGCTGCGCGGCCAGGCATTGCAGGCCGGCCACCTGCTCTTGCGACCAGGCGCGCGGCACGCGATCCAGCACCGACAGCGCGCCGACCACGCGTCCGTCGCGCGTGAAGAGCGGCACCCCGCAATAGGCGCGCAGGCCCTGCTCGCGCACCACGGGCAAAGCCGCGAAGCAGGATTGCCGGGCGGCGTCCTCGACGCGCAGCGGGCGCCCGCTGGCGGCCACGGTTTCGCAATATCCGCCGCAGCGCGGCAGTACGCGCAGCGGGAAATCGCCCCCGCTGGCGCCGGCCAGATGCTGGGTATCGGCGCCGATCAGGTTCACCAGGCCGACCGGCGCCGCGGAAAGTTGTGCCGCCAGTGCCGCCGCGCGCTCGCACGCCGGGTCGGCAGCGCCGGACGGGGCGGCCGCCGCGCCGTGCGCACACTGCGGCTCATTGGCAGATGGTGTTGTCGGCAAGGAGGCGTGTGCACGCATGGCAAGGTCGTGAAATCGCTGCGTTCGACATCCTACCCGCTGCCGGCGCGCCGGCGGCGGGCCTTCTTATTCGAGCAACTCGGCCAATTCGTCGGCGTGCCCTTCTTCCATGGCCAGTATGCCTTCCAGCATGGTGCGCGTTTCCGCGTCGCCATCGCCGAAAGTGCGGATCAAGCCTCGATACAGTTCGATTTCGGCGCGCTCGGCCGCCAGGTTTTCGGCCACCAGGTCGCGCAGCGTCGGGCCGCCCTGCGTACTGCGGCGTGGCCGCCCGTCGCGATGGGCCGGATTGAATTGGGCCACCCCGCCCAGTTGCAGGATGCGCCGCGCGAGCAGGTCGGCGTGGCCCAGTTCTTCGTTGGAATGCAGCATGAACTGATGCGCCACCGGCTCGGCATCGCTGGCCCCGGCCAGAAAATGGTGGCGCCGGTAACGCATGACGCCAGCCAGTTCGGCCGCCAGCGCACGATTGAGCAACTTGCAGGCGTAGGCGCTATCGATTGCCGCAACCGCCGCCGGCGTGCCGGTGTCGCCGCGGTCCGAAGTTTCGCCGCCAAGGATGCCGGCGGCCGCGCGCGCCGGTGCGGCGCCGCTACCAAAGCTTGGGGTTGCTCCGCGCATGACTGGTTCTCCGCTCGGATTGCTGCCGCGGCGCGCATGTGCCGCCGGCAGCGATTACTGGAAATGACTGCAGGAAACGACTACCGCTTGGATATCCCGCTTACCTGGCGCGTTCAGCCGAACGTTCGATTTTGTCGCCGCCGGCCTCGATGTCGCGGCCGACCCCGGCCACGGTGTTGCAGCCGGTCAATATGACGCCGCACGCAAGAATGAGCGCAAGAAATCTTTTCATGCTGTTCTCCTTGAAGATGGATGACCCGTTATTTGTCGGCCGGACGCCCCGGATGCTGCGGCCCACACGGTGGGCGAGGCGGCGCGCCGATGCAGTTCATGTTAAGAATGGCGGCGCGGCGTGGCTGTCGGACAGCGCGGAATGGCATGTCGGATTTGTCCGACTTCGCGCGCCAGCGCAGGCTGGCACAATCGGGCGGCGGGCGCCTCCCGCACCCCCAGCCCGGCCTGGGTGGAACCAGGCAGGAGGTGCATCGTGCCAAGGCCGGAAAAGCCGAGCGTATGAACAAGCAGAGAACCCACTCGTATATCCCCCAGCACGGAGCGCAGGGCATTTCCCCTTGTACTCCCCGACTTGATCCGCGGCCTCGAACCACTGCCAATTCGGTGAAGCATCCGCTCCGAAGGGACTATGGTGAGATATTTGCCGCCCCGCCCGCCCCCACCCGACCATGTCCGCCCCGTCCGACCGCCCGCCCTACCTGCGCCAGGTGCTGAACGCGCGCCTGTGGCGCCCCTTGCTGCTGGCGGCGGCCTGTGCGCTGGCGCTGGCGCTGCTCGCGGTAAGCAACCGCCAGGCCCAGCTCGGGCAGCAAGCGTTGCAGAATTCGCGCAACCACGCCGCCGTGCTGGCGCACATGGACCAGTTGCTGGTGCTGCTCGTGGATGCCGAAACCGGCGTGCGCGGCTACCTGCTGGCGCGCCAGCCGGTGTATCTGGAGCCCTACCTCAACGCGAGCCGCATGCTGGCGCCGACGCTGGCGGAGTTGCGCCGCGAATTGTCGGTCTATCCGGAAGAACTGGCGGCCCTGGACGGCATGGAAGTCATGGTGCGCAAAAAGCAGGACTTGCTGAAAAACGCCCTGGACGCGCAAGCCGTCGGGCCGGAAATCCGGCAAGGCCAGGTCGGCCCCGGCAAGATCGTGATGGACCAGCTGCGTGCCGAACTGTCGCGCATGCGCGAGCGTGCGAGCCAGCGCGGCGCGCTGGAACTGGCGGCTTCGGAAGAAAAATTCGAGCGCCTGCGCTGGGCCGCGCTGGCGTTCGCGGCTAGCCAGGGACTGTTGCTGCTCATATTGTTCGCGGTGCTGCAGGAACAATTACGCTTGCGCGAACGCCTGGGCGATCTGCTGCAATCCGAAAACGAGCGCCTGGCCGGTCTGGTGGCCCAGCGCACGCAGGAATTGTCCGATCTGGCCAGCTATTTGACCGATGCGCGCGAAGCCGAGCGCGAACACGTGGCGCGCGAACTGCACGATGAACTGGGCGCTTTGCTCACGGCGGCGAAAATGGAAGCCGGCTGGGTGGCGCGCAAATTACCCGCCGACACCGACCCCGCGCTGAAAAACCGCCTGGCCCATTTGCTGCAGGTTCTCAACGACGGTATCGCGCTCAAGCGCCGCATGCTCGACGATTTGCGCCCGCCGCTGTTGCAGGGCATGGGACTGGTGGCATCGCTGCGGGCCCTCACCGACGATTTCCGCCGCGTAGAAGAAATTGCCGTACAGGCGGAATTGCCGGCCGAAGATGTGGAATTCGAACCCGATCTGGCGCTTGCCGTGTTTCGCATCGCGCAGGAAGCGCTCACCAACGTGCGCAAGTATGCGCAGGCGAGGCGCGTGGAAATCCGCCTCGTGGCGGCGCCGGACAGCGTAGAACTGATCGTGCAGGATGACGGCGGCGGCTTCGACCCGGCGCACGAACCGCCCGGGCGGCATGGCCTGGCCGGCATGAAACACCGGGTACAAATGTTTCAGGGCCGCTTCACGCTGGTCAGTGCGCCCGGACAAGGCACACGCATCAGCGCGGTATTTCCGCGCCCAGCCGCGATGGCGCCAGCGACCTGAGGCCCGCCGCCGCGCGCGCCGGGCGGCACGGCAAACCGCCTCAATGCGGGGCGGCAGCAGCGGCGCTCTGTATGTATTCGATCAATTCGTCCATCTGGAACGACTTGTCGAAAAACGCGCCCACGCCCAATGCTTCGCAACGCGCCCGCACACTGGCGTGCGCGTGATTGGAAAACACCACGGCCTGCGGCGAGCCGTAGCGCTCCGGCTCGGTCGATAGGGCGCGCAGCACGCCTATACCGCTGCCGCCGCGCAATTCCAGGTCTACGATGGCCAGATCCGGCTGCTTCTGCGCCATGACCTCCAGCGCCGAACGTTCGTCCTCGGCATGCCCGACGACATGTACGCCGTCGAGTTCCTCGATCATGCTGCAGATCAATTGCCGTAACAGCGGCGAATCTTCCACCAGCACGATTTTCAATCCCTGTTGTTTCGCAGTCACGATAGCCACCATCGTTCCGTCTATTCAAGCATCAAGCCATTGCGCACCGCGTAGGCCGCCAGTTCCGCATTGCTCGCCACGTTGAGTTTTTCCAGCAGGCGCGAACGATAGGTACTGACGGTCTTGACGCTCAGATGCAGGGCGTCGGATATGTCGGTGACCGATTGTCCGCGCGCGAGCCGCAAAAATACCTGCAGTTCCCGTTCCGACAAGCTGTCGTGCGGCAGCTCGGACGACGCGCCGCTCAGCCCGTCCGCCAGCAATTCGGCGGTTTTCGGCGAAACGTAACGCCGGCCTTGCGCCACGGTACGTATCGCGCGCAGCAAGTCGGATTTTTCGCAATCCTTGCAAATGTAGCCGTCGGCCCCGTTGCGCAGCATGGACAGCGCATAGCGTTCTTCCGGATAGCCGCTCAATACCAGCACGCGCAGTTCGGCGTGGCGCTGGCGCACGGCGCGCAACACGTCCACGCCGCTTTGGCCGGGCAGCGACAAATCCAGCAGCAGCACGTCGCAGGCGTGTTCGCGCAACGAGCGCAACGCTTCTTCGCCCGACGACGCTTCGAATTCCACGCGTATGTCGAGTTCGCCGGCCAGCATTTCGCGAAAGCCGGCACGCACGATCTGGTGGTCGTCGACGATCGCAATTTTGAGCATTTCCCGCCTCCGGTGCGCTACGTTGCTGGATTTTAGGATTACGCGGCTGCCCCGTCAGCTATTTGATGCGGCCGGCCAGTACGCCCAGCAGCGCGCCCGCCAGCACCGCCAGCATGACGGCTTTGACCGGCTCTTCGCGCACCGTGGCGCGCGTGGCGCGTACATAGCCGGCGGCACCGTCGGTAAGCGTGGTGCCGGCGCGCCGCAACACGCTGCGAGCGTGGTCCAGCGACGTTTGCTGATGTCCGAACATGGTGTTCTCCTTCAATCGATAGGCCAGAAGTAAAGTTCGTGCGTGCGCGCGGCGCGGCCGGCCGCCGCACCGCGCCGGAATGCGGCGCTAACCGCGCCCGCGCAGCAGGTTCACGATGAAAGCGACCACTGCCAGCACGAGAAACAACACGAACAGGATTTTGGCGATTTCCGCCGCACCGGCGGCAATGCCGCCGAAGCCGAACAGCGCCGCGACCAGCGCGACGATGAAAAACATCAGTGCGTAATAAAGCATCACTATCTCCCGGCTGCGCCCTGCCCGGACGCGAAGCCTTGTTCGCAACCCCGGCAGGCAGGCGCCGCACGATCAGTTCTTGAGCGTCTTTTCCCAGCTGCGGATGTGCTTGTCCACTTCGTCGCGGGTGTAGCCGTAGCGCTCCTGTATCTTGCCGGCCAGAATTTCACGCCGGCCCTGGATCACATCCAGGTCGTGGTCGGTAAGCTTGCCCCATTGTTCGCGGACTTTACCGGCCAGTTGTTTCCAGTTGCCTTTGATGATGTCGGTATTCATGCTGCACTCCTCAGGTTTGAACTTGTCTGCAGTGGCAACGGGTGGTCGTCGCGTCACCGCATGGGTGCACTGTAGGCGCGCGGCCGCGGGCGCCGAATCGGCCGCGTCCTAAAGCCCTGTGGGAATTGTCCGACAGCCGGGGCACCGGATAGTGGGGGGCGGTTCGTGCCGTTGGATGCGCGCGCCCGCGTGGCCGGCGCGCGCTTGGCGGGCACCGGCCCGGCAGGCAGCAGGCGTAACAGAGGCGCTCCGTCAGCCCATGCGTGGCTGGGCTCAGCCCGACGTAGCGTTCAGCGATTGCCCGGACGGGCGACTTTTTCGGCCGCCATCGCGGCGGCGGAAACGACTGTCCCGCGATTTGGGATTGCGCGATGCAGCGCGAATGCAGTGCGGGGGAATTCGCCATGCAGGCCCGGCCCGGCAGGCCGGCAGGCCGGCAGGCACTGCCGCTCGGGGTGTGCGCCGCGGCGCCGGGACTTAAGCCCGCGCCGCCGGCGCATCGGCAGCAATTTACGCGGCCGTGCGATTCAATCCGCGGCGCCGGCCGACGGGTCGGCGCTGTCGGCGCCGGCTTTGGCTACCACATGGTGTATGTAGCGCGCGACGGCCTGCGAACGCCGGGTAACCTTCATTTTCTTGAAGGCATTGTGCAGATAGTTCTTGACCGTCTTTTCCGACAGGCCCAGCGCTATCGCCACCTGTTTGTTGGTCAGTCCGGCCGCCACTTCGCGCAGCACGCGGTGCTCCTGCGGCGACAGGACGCTCAGATCGCGCTCGGATCGAGCCTGGGCCGGCAAGGCGGCGGCGACGCGGCCGGCATCCGCGGAAGGCGCGATGTCGTCCAGCGTCTGGCCGGCTGCCGCGGCCTTGACCGCCTCGATCAAGGTGGTTACCGCCGCGCTGTGCGGCACCACGCCGCTCACACCGGCGCTCAGGGCATGCAGCATTGCCCCCGGATCGGTTCCGGAGGCGTACATGAGCACGCGCGTCTCCGGCCGCATGGAACGTATTGCGCGGCACAAGGCGGCGGCATCGCTATCCGGCAAAGTTTCGCCGATCAGCACCACTTCGGGGCGCAGACCGACAAGCAGTTCCATCGCGTCTGACGCGTTCTCGGCATCGCCGGCCACCTCGATGCCGCCGTGCTCCTGCAGCAAGAGGCGCATACCCAGACGCGGAATTTCATGTTCCTGTACCAGCAGGGTACGTATCAACTTATCGACCGGGGCATCCATGGTCCAGCTCCTGGCGCAGTGCGCGCCGCAATTACCCCTTTTTTTACTTTCCGAACAATCTGGATTGCCGGCACACCGCGAATGAGCGCCCCGGTTCCGCCCTGCCCTGGCCACGGGATTGGCACGACATGCTCTTCGGTCGCATGGCGCGCCAGCCGGATTCGAGTTCTCACCTCCGCATTGCGGCGGCAATTGGACTTTAGACCAGGGTACCCGTTTCCACTGAATTTTTTTGTTCGATCAAATTAACTAAGCCGTTACATTGGAGGGACAAAACCACACCATCGTTGATATCTGTCAAAGCCGGTTTCACGCATTCTAATTAGCGGAAACATGGTAATACAAATCCCATGTTCGTGCACGTCGAGATACCATGCGTGCAGCGGGCGGCACGTTGAGACGCGCCGGCAACAACAGGAGAAGCTGCGTGTCTGGTTTGCTGCTCGGTGTGGTAATTCTCGGTTCGGCCGTGCTGGCCGTGACCTTGGCGCGGCGCCTCGGGCTAGGCGCCGTACTTGGCTACCTGGGATTGGGGGTGCTGGTGGGACCCTGGTCGCTGGGCTGGATCGATGACGTCGAGGCGATCGCCCATCTGGCCGAATTCGGCGTGGTGCTGTTGCTGTTCGTGATCGGGCTGGAACTGGAACCGCAGCGCCTCTGGCACATGCGCCGCGCGGTATTCGGCATGGGCGGCACGCAGGTCGCGGTCACCGCGGTATTGCTGGCCGGGGTTGCGGCGCTGCTTGGCCTGCCCGCCAAATCTGCCATATTCGTGGGCCTCGCGCTGGCCATGTCGTCCACGGCATTCGCGCTGCAAATGCTGGCCGAGCGCAAGCAGCTCACTTCGCGCCACGGGCGCGCGGCATTTTCCATCCTGCTGTTTCAGGATTTGGCGGTCATCCCGCTGCTGGCGCTGATTCCGCTGCTGGGCCCGACGCGCGTCACCATAGGCGCCGAATCGCTGGCGCGCGCCGGTACCGCGCTGGGCATGGTGGCGCTGGTGGCGCTGGGCGGGCATTTCCTGCTGCGCCCGGCGCTGCGCCTGGTCGCGTCGAGCCGCGTCCATGAAGCCATGACGGCCAGTGCATTGTTCATCGTCGCGGGCACCGCGCTGCTCATGCAGTCGGTCGGCCTGAGCATGGGCCTGGGTGCGTTTCTGGCCGGCGTGCTGTTGGCGGATTCGGAATACCGCCACGAACTGGAAGCCGACATCGAGCCCTTCAAAGGCCTGCTTCTGGGGCTGTTTTTCATATCCGTGGGCATGTCGGTCAATGTAAACCTGCTGGTCGAGCGCGCGCTCTTGGTGGCCGGCCTCACGGCCGGCCTGATCGCGGTGAAATTTGCCGTGCTGTATCGCCTGTCGCGCGCCTGGGGCGGCACGCGCAGTTCCGCGCTGCAGCTTGCGTTCGCCATTTCGCAGGGCGGCGAATTCGCTTTCGTGCTGTTCGGGGTCGCCGAAGGCAAGCACGTGCTGGACGGCAACCACGCCGAACTGCTGGTGGTGGTGGTCACGTTATCCATGGCGCTCACGCCATTTCTGAGCGCGGCCGGCGATTACGCGGTGCGCCGGCTCGGCCCGGCGCGGCCGCGCCGCAGCTACGACACGCCGCCCGCGGTGGAAAGGCCGGTCATCATCGCCGGGCTGGGGCGTTTCGGGCAGATGGTGGCGCGCGTGCTGCGCGCGCGCAAAATTCCGTTCACGGCGCTGGAAATACGCCCCGAACAGGTCGAGGTGATGCGCCAGTTCGGCATAGAGGCGTATTTCGGCGACGCGTCGCGCCTGGACTTATTGCGCGCCGCGCATGCCGACCAGGCCAGGCTGTTCGTGCTGGCCATAGACGACGAAGAAGCGTCGGTGCGCACGGCCGCGCTGGTGGCCCAGCATTTTCCCGATCTTCCCATCTATGCGCGGGCGCGCAACCGCAAGCATGCCTACCGGCTCATGGATTTGGGCGTCAAATTCATACGCCGCGAAACCTTGCTGTCGGCGCTGGATTTGACCTGTCTGGTATTGCAGGGGCTGGGTATCGCGCGCCCGGAAGCGCAGCGCAGCATAGAACTGTTCCGCAAGCACGACGAGCAACTGCTCGAAACCTTGCACCCGCACAATGACGACGCGGAAAAAACGCGCTACCTGGCGCAGGAATCCGCGCGCGAACTGGAAGAACTGATGCAACAGGACACCCGCCTGCCGGCCGGTTGAGCCGGCGGCAGGCAGGCACCGCGGCTCAGGCAGCCGGCAGCAGCGATTTGAGCGGCAGCGCGTCGTCGGCAAGTTGCGCCGCCGTCACCGGCAGGCGTTCGGCAACCAGGCGCTTGGCGACCAGGAAGTCCTGCATGCGCCCTACCGTATCGGCCGCAATCACCACGCCGTCCTTCATATAGAAGGCCGCGAACGAGCGCGCGGCCGGGTCGCCGCGCAGCACGCAGCGCTCGTAGCCCTGATTCAGGCCGACCATTTGCAGCTTGAGGTCGTACTGATCCGACCAGAACCACGGCACCGAGGCATAGGCCTTGGGCTTGCCGCACAGGGTGGCGGCCGCGGCGCGCGCCTGTTCCAGCGCGTTGGGCACCGATTCGAGGCGTATGCGGCGGCCGTACAGCGCGCTCGGGTGGCTGGTGCAATCGCCGGCCGCCACGATGTCCGGGTCGGAAGTGCGCGCGCATTCATCCACGGTGACACCGTTATCGACGGCCAGGCCGGCCGCCTCGGCAAGTTCGGTATTGGGCAGCACGCCTATGCCGGCCACCACCAGATCGGCTTCGATTTGCGTACCGTCGGCCAGACTGGCGCCGGTGAGCGTGCTGCCGTCGGCGCCGACGCTCCAGGCCGCGATGTCGGCCGAAGTGCGCAAGTCCACCCCGGCGGCGCGATGCACGCCGGCATAGAACTCCGACACTTCCGGCGCGGTCACGCGCACCAGCACGCGCGGCGCGGCCTCCAGCACGGTCACGCGCAGCCCGCGCTTGATGGCGGTGGCCGCCACCTCGAGCCCGATATAGCCGCCGCCCACGATGAGCAGGCGCGCGCCGGCAACGAAACGGCTGCGGATTTTTTCCACGTCGGCCAGGGTGCGCAGGTAATGGAAATTCTGCAGGCGCTCGGGCGCCGCAACACCCGCCAGCGGCAAGGGGCGCGGACGCGAACCGGTGGCGAGCGCAAGCCGGCCGTATTCGAGCTGGCTGCCGTCGGACAATTCGACGCGCTTTTGCTCGCGCCGTATCGCCACCACCCGGCGGCCCGGCAGCAGCTGCACCTCCGCCTTGTCGAAATTCGCGCGCGGTTTGAGCTGTATCGCTTCGACCGCCATATCGCCCGCCAGGTAGGCTTTGGACAGCGGCGGACGCTGGTAGGGCAAGCCGGGCTCGTCACCCAGCAGCAGGATAGGACCCGCGTGACCGTTCTGGCGCGCCGCGAGCGCAAGTTCGCCGCCGGCGTGGCCAGCGCCCACGATGATGATGTTTTGTTGGTCGGACATGCTGGGGCTCCGTGAAGCAGGTCGGTCAGTGACAACGCCCGGCCGCACGGTGCGGCCGGGCTGTGTAGAGGCGCTCAGGCGGCAATTTCCGCCATTTCGAAGTCGGCCTTGGCGACTCCGCAGTCGGGACAGGACCAGTCTTCCGGTACGTCGGCCCAGCGCGTGCCGGCCTTGATGCCGTGTTCCGGGTCGCCGCGCGCTTCGTCGTAGGTGTAGCCGCATACGATGCATTGCCAGGTTTTCATGGGTAACTCCAGTCGGGTTGCGATTGATGTCCGGGCTCAGGCCGCCACGCCTTCCACGCGCTCGAGTTGCGCGCGGTACTGGCGGGCGTGACGTTCTTCCACTTTCGCCAGCGCGGCGAAGCGCTTGGCGGCTTTTTCCAGCGTGGCCGCGAAACGTCCGGCGTGTTCGCGCGATTCGGCGATCTGCTCGTCGATTTCCGCGACCGCCGCGCTATTGCCTTCGGCCACCGCGGCATGGCGGAACGCCGGATACATTTCGGTGTATTCGTAGGTTTCGCCCTCTATGGCCATTTCCAGGCAGCGCGCCGGGCTCATTTGCGCGGCCGGGTACAGCAGGTCCAGGTGGCCGAAAGCGTGCATGACTTCCTGCTCCGCGGTTTCTTCGAACACGCGCGCCGTCGCTTCGTCACCAGCCGCGCGCGCCAGCCTGGCGAAATAGCGATATTTGATGTGCGCCATGGATTCGCCGGCAAATGCCGCTTCGAGGTTCTTGATGGTGGCCGACTGCGTCTGATTTGCATTGCCCATGATTTTGCTCCTGCTTGGTGCGTTGAACATGGGATGCATCGTAACGGACCGGACAAAA
>JAEUNN010000335.1 GCA_016791085.1 Rhodocyclaceae bacterium
AGTGGGCGAACCACAGCCCCATTGCCGCGGTTACGGGTTTCCCCCCACCGCACCATAGCAAGCAGCATGCCAGCCGCAGCATTTCGGCTGGGCGCAGCAAGCTTGCCACTTATCAAGGCTTTTTGCCACATTTTCCGCCTGGGGACCTTGCGGTAACCGCGGCGCGGCAAAAAGCGCCGCGCCGGTTGTCATAAGCAAATGTTTCAAGTTGAAACAGTATCGTTCAATCGCGCGACACAGGGGCGGCCAGCACGGCACGCTCGTAGCGCGGGTACAGATGGCTCACGTTACGCACGAATTCCGTATCGAGCGCCGCAAATCCGCGAAAACGCTCAGGAATGGGCAAGGCCAGCACTTCGTTCATATCGAGCCCGCGCGCCGCGGCATCGCGCAATGTTGCGTCCAGCCAACGCAGGTAAGCGCGCGTTTCGGTAATCGGCGCGCCCGTATGGGCGACAGGGCCGTGGCTCGGCACCACGATGCGGAAAGGCAGTGTTTCCAGCACGTCGAGCGATTCGAGCCAGGCCGGCACGGCGGCATGCGGCGTGGTCGGTACGCGGGCGTGGAAGGCCAGACCGCCGGCGAACATCACACCGCTCGTCTCGTCCAGCACCACCAGATCGTCCGCCGTGTGTCCGGACAGGCGCAGCAACGTCAGGCTGCGCGTGCCGACCTGCAGCCGGCCCGGCGCGATGCCGCGGGCAGCCGGCGTCGATTCGGTATCGCGCATCCAATCGCCGCAAATTCGATACATATTGTCTTCGTAGGCCTTGCCCTCGGCCTGCTGGCCCTGGCGCGTTCCGGCCAGCGCTTCTGCGCCCAGGTCGGCATAGGCCTGGTTGCCGAAAAAATAATCCGGGTGCAGATTCAGGTTCAGCACGCGCACGACCGGCAGGGCCGTCACGCGGCGTATCGCGGCGCGCTGCTGGTCGCCGTAACGTTTGCTGGGACCGGTATTGATCACGACCACGCCGGCGTCGGTCACGATGAAGCCGGTGTTGATGATGTTGCAGCCGTTGGCAGGCGAGAAATCCGCCACCGCGCCTTCGAACACATATACGCCGGGCGCAAGTTCGCGCGGTTTGAGCGCGTAGTCGAAATCGCCCGCGCGCGCCGCCCAGGCCGCCAGCAGGGCCAGCAGCGCGACCAGTATGTGCCGCATGGCCGGCTTCAATGCGCGATGCGCGCGGCGATAATGTTGCCGTTGTTGTCGCGCCCCTGAAGATGCAGGGCGCCGGCCGGCGGAGTACCCAGATCGAACGAAAACACGGGGTTTTCCGACACCGGCTCGAAAGTCAGGATGCGCATGTAGGCCGTTCCGGCGTCATCGCGCAATTGCAGTTCGTCAATATAGAAAGCCGGTATGCCGCCCACCAGGCCGGTATCCATGGGATGCATGATGCGCAGGCGCAGCCGGCTGGACTCGGCGCGGTCGAACAAACGCCCCTGCACCTGACCCAAAGTTTGCACCCAGCTGCCGTCCGCGCGCGTTCCGCCCGGCAAGGTACAGCCGCCGCCGGAGCCGTCCACCCAGGTTCCGCCCACATGCCATACGCCATCCTCGCCCAGCGCCGCGGCGCGCACCGCGCTGCCCTGCTGCAGTTTGAACCGGAAGGACAGCACGGGCAAGGCGGCCTGCGGGTAGAACTCCAGCACCTTGCGTATGGGATTGCGGTCCACCAGCACCACCACGCGGCTTACTTTGCCGAGCGCACTTGCATCCACGCTGACCGGCACCGCCATCGGATCTTCGGCAAAGGCCGGCGCAACCACCTTGACGCGATTGTCGAACTGCACGGGCTGGCGCCCGAGAAATTCCGCATGCATGTCCGGCCACACGCCCGACGCGTAAGGATCCTGTTGCGGCGGCGCGGCGTGCAGCGCTGCCGCGAACAGGGTAGCCAGCAAGAAAAGGAAGGTCCGCATGTGAGCGCCCAAGTTCCGAACAAGAAGATGTTAGCAAATATCGTTCCCGGCGGATATGACATAAGTGCTAATCCGCAAGCGCCAGCGGATCGCCCCCGTGCGCCAAGGAACCCAGCGCGGGCAGCACGCGCAGCGCGGACTGCGTGGTGCGTTCCGCCACCTCCTGCAGCGATACCGCGCGCAACTCGGCCAGCACACCGGCGATGCGAACCAGGTGGGCCGGCTCATTGCGTTCGCCGCGCGCGAATTCCGGCGCGATGTCGGGCGCGTCGGTTTCCAGCACGATGGCATCCCAGGGCAGCGTGGCCGCCAATTCGCGTATGCGCAGCGCGCGCGGATAGGTCATGGCGCCGCCGAAACCCAGCGCGAAACCCAGCCGGATGAATTCCTCGGCCTGCTGGCGGCTGCCGTTGAAGGCGTGGGCGATGCCACCCGCCACGCGGATACGGCGCAACTGCCGCAATATCGCGTCCTGCGCGCGCCGCACGTGCAGCAGCACGGGCAGCCCGTGCGCCCGGGCAAGTTTTAACTGTTCTGCGAAAAACCTTTCCTGTTTTGGGCCATCCAGCCCTGGTACAAAATAATCGAGCCCTATTTCGCCTACGGCGACCTGCCCGCCCCGCTCCAATTCGGCATCCAGCGCCGCCAGATCATGTTCGCTCGCCTGCGGCGTATACATCGGGTGTATACCGCTGGCGAACGCACAACCCACCTCGCGCGCGGCTAGCGCACGCACCGTGTCGAAGTTGGCGCGTGCGACGGCCGGGATCACGACCCGCGTAACGCCGCAGGCGCGCGCGCGCGCCGCGACGGCGTCACGGTCGGCGTCGAATTCGGCGGCGTCGAGGTGGCAGTGCGTATCAATCAACATGATGCCGGCGATGGCGAAAGCAGTTATTGCGCAAGATCATAAGTTCTGCATCAGGCGAGCAGTTCGAGCGCGGCCCGGCAACCCCACCAGGCGGCCTCTTCGAATACCGACAGTCCGGACAGGTCGGAATGCGCGAACAGCAGGCGTCCATCCGCCGCGCGCAGTGCCTGCAGGCCAGGATTGGACAGGAAGCCCGGCAACGGGGTTGCCATGGCGTGTCCGCGCACGGTAATTTCGGCCGCCCGCGCGTGGCGCCACAGCGCGACGGGCGCGTAGGCCGTGCGCAGGTCGCACAGCGCTTCGTCCAGCAATTGTTGTGCATCGAGCGTGAGCAGCCAGCGGCGCACGGCGCCCGGCGCCCGCTCGGACAGCGCGACATAGGCCGTAAATACGGTTTGCGGCGGGCGTGCCACGCGCAGTTGCTGATGCGTGGATACCACGTAACCCAGGCCGCGCCCGCCATACACCACGTTGTCCCAGGCCAGCTCGGCGCCGGGCAGTTCGGCCGGAAAGCCGTCCAGCAGAAAATTCGCCACCAGCCAGGGCGCGTACTGGGGCATGTCGCGCGCGGCATCGAATCCCAGGCCGGCCAGATCGGGCAACAGGCGCGCGGCCAGCATGAGCGGCATCGCGCATACCGCGCGGCGCGCGCGGATCAGGAATGCGCGGCCCTCGGCGTCCAGGCACAAAGCTTCCACGCCGCGGCCGCGCTCGCGCACCTGCAGCGCGTGGCCGTCCAGCCGGCGCGCGCCGTCGGCGCCCAGGCCGACCCGGTGCATGTGCCGCAGCAGAGGATTGAGGCCGTCCGGCCAGGTCAGCACGGCGCCCGCCTGCGCATTGGCGGCCTGCCCGGCGCGGCCCGCGAAATAGGCGATGCCGGCCCAGGCCGACACGGTGCCGACGCCGGCGCCGTAATCGTCGCGGCAGGCATAGTCGAGATACCAGTTGAGGCCGGGCGCACGGAAATTTTCGCGCGCGAGCCAATCCGCAAAAGTCATGCTGTCGAGCGCGCGGAATTCCGCATCGGTCGAGGACAGCACCAGCGGTACGGCAAACGCGCGGCGGCCGTCGGAATCGCGCGCCGCCTTGTAGCGCGCCATGGTGTCGAAAAAGCGGCGCTGTTCGCGCGCCTCCTCGCTGTCGGGCGCCGCGTGCGGCAGCAAATCTTCCTGCCAGCGCCCGTCGATGAGCAGGCGCTCGGCCGGGGCATGCACCACGCACCGTTCGTCGAACACCGGACGCAGGTCCGCGACGCCGCTTTGCAGCACGCCGGCGTCGGCGAGCAATTCGCGCACATGCGTAGATTCCGGCGAAGGCAGCGGCAAATAATGGGCACCGCGCGGAAAGCGCAGCTCGCCATAGCTGCCGGCGGCGGCATTGCCGTCCTGCTCCGGGCCGGCCAGCAGCATGAAATCGCGCCGCCCGCCGCGTGCGAGTTGCCAGGCGCAACTGAGGCCGGCCACGCCGCCGCCCAGTATGATCACCCCGGTATCGATGACCCGCTGCGGCGGCGGCAGCGCCGCCCCGTCGCGGATGGCGTGACCGGCCTTCATGCCGGCATACAGCACGCTGACGGGCAGCCGCTGTTGCGCCAGGCGCTCGCAACCGGGCAGCAGCGGCAGGGCGCACAGGCTGCGCAGGAAGCGGCGGCGGTCGCAGGTGGCGCTCATGCTTGCGCTCGTTTGTGCCCGGCGCGCCACCTAGCGTATCGAGCGCTGCCAGTCCTGCTCGAAATAGTGCACCAGGGACTGGTCGTTGAGCCGGTTGGCATCAACCGGCACGGCCTGCATGTCGGGCGGAAACTGGAACATGAGCGCGGTCGAGGCGGCGTCGAGAAATTTCATGGCCAGGCGATATTCGCGCGGCGGCTCGAAATCCTTGCGGCGCCCGGCCAGCACGAAGCCCCACTCGCCG
>JAEUNN010000344.1 GCA_016791085.1 Rhodocyclaceae bacterium
GGCCCTGGGCCAGGCCGATCCCGAATGCCGTGACCGGCACGAAATTGATGAACAGTACGCCGTTTTCGGCCCCGATCCTGCGGTTGCCGCTATTCCAGGCGAGCACCGCCACGACCGAACACAGCACGATCAGATAGGCCAGCGCGGGTACGGCTTCCCGCAGCGCGGCCGGCTCGGGCAACTGGCTCAGGCCCAGCCAGGTCGCCACCAGGGTTGCGCCCACGATGGCCGGCACGCCGGCGATGCAGGTGAGCGCCGTATAGCGCAAGGCCGACCAGTCCGGGAATTGCGCCGCCCCCATGGTGTACAGCACCCAGGAAAACGCGCCGGCAATGATGAGCAAATCGCCCCAGCCGCCGTCGCGTATGAAGTCCATGCCAAGTTGCCCCTTCGTGACCACCAGCAGCACGCCGGCCAGTGCAAGGCCTATGCAGTACAGCGTCGCGCGCGCGGGCCGCAGGCCACGGCGCGCCCAGTTCATCAGCACGGCCGCGAGCGGCAGCAGCGCCATCACGATGGCCGCATGTTCGGGCCGGGTGTGGCGCAGGCCCACGAAAGCGAACAGGCCAAAGCCCGCAAACCCCAGCGTGCCGAGGCGTACCAGCGCCCAGCCCTGGCCGTCCGGGCGCAGCGCGGTGCGACCTTCCCGGAGCGCCAGCAAAGCCAGCAACATCAGACTGGTCGGGCCGTAGCGCAACAGCGTGAGATGGAATGGATCGATCTGCGGCAGCACGCTCTTGGCGACCGGAAACATGCCACCCCAAGCCAGTGTTGCGATCAACAGCAGGCCTGCGGCCTGCATGATTCCGGATTTTTTCATGCTCGTATCCTCGATTGGGGTAGCACCAACGACGGGCCCGGGCGCTGCGCTCGCGGCTCGCCGGAATCATGCGCCGAGAGCATGAATTCCGGCCCCGCCCGAGGGCCGCCGCGGGCCTGCCTCGTGGAGACGAATGATGAAGCCTGGGGTAGGCATGCGCAAACGCTGAAACAGCATGCTATCCATGCGCCGCACGCATGGATGAACTGGCCGCGGACAAGCCGCCGGGCGCGCGCCGGGCCGACGCCCGCCGCGCGAGGGGCATCAGCCCGCAATACGGGTTCAGTAGTTGAAGGTCAGTTCCGCGAACAGCGTGCGCTGCGGGAAGGGGTGGAACAGGAAATACTTCTGATCGAACAGGTTGTCCACGCCCAGCGCAGCGCTCCAGCGGCGATCCACGCGGTAATGCAGGCGCGCGTCGAACACCAGATAGCCCTCGAAGCCCTGGTAGGTCGAAGGGTTTACGTCGGTATTGTCTACGGTCGCATAGAGCCGTGTGCTGTAGCGCGCCGCGAAGGTGGTCGCAAGTTGCTCGGTGGCCTGGTAACTCGCCCCGAGCGTGGCGCGCCAGGTCGGCACATAAGGCGTGCGCCGGCCCGCCGAACTTGCGCCGGGCGCGCCGGCCGGCGCCGCGTAGGACGAATTGGCGAGGATCTTTGCATCCACATAGGTCAGGCTGCCCCACAGTTCCAGACCTTTGGCGAACACATCCGCGCGCCGCGCGGACAGTTCGATGCCACGCTGGCGTGTGCGGTCCACGTTGCGCACATAGTTCACCGGCAGCGCAAATCCGGCAATCTTGGCGGTTTGTGCGATCAGTGCGTCGCTCACGCGCTCTTCGAACAGCGACAGGCGCAGGCTGCCGCCATACAAATGCCGCTCCAGCGCGATTTCGGCCGCGCTCACGCGTTCCGGCCGCAAGTTGGGATCGGCCTGCGTGAAACTCGTGCCGGTCTGTACGTTCTGGTAGAGCTCGCCCACGGTCGGAAAGCGCAGTGCGCGCCCCAGGGCCAGTGTGGCGTACCATGGCCCGCCCAAATCCCAGGCCAGCGCCGCCTTGGGCGACCAGCCGGCCTGCGCAAGTTCGGGCTGATCCACGGCAAATCCGGCGCCGCCGCCGCGGTTGAAATTGAAGCCGTCGTAGGCGCGCCAGGACTCCCAGCGCGCGCCCAGCGTGGCTTTAATTCCGGGCGCAAGCCGCCACACGTCCTGCAGCCAGGCCGCCCAGGTACGCGTATGCCCGCGCGAATCGGCAAACAGTGCGCCCTTCTCGCCCGCCAGCCAGTCAGCCGTATCGTGGGTGGGACTGGACAGCCGGTAGTGGTCGTAGTGCAGGCCCAGGCTCAGGGTGTGCGCGCCGCCGGCTTGCTGCTGCGCTTTCAGGTCCAGCGTATTCCAGCCCGTGCCGCGTGCATCCGTGATGCGGCCGGGTCCGCCGTCCTGCGCAGCCGGGAAACGGCCGCCGGAGGTGCGCACCTCGTCCTGCACATAGCGATAGTCGCTCGCCAGCAATTCCCAGGTCCAGCCCTCGCGCGCGTGCTTCTGCACCTGCAGGCTGTGCATGCGGTGCTCCTGCTCGGTAAGCGTGCGGTTGAACAGGCCGGCCAGCGCGGACTGGCTGTAGGAAAAGCCGCCGATATTCACATTGCCCGAGGCGGCGCCGAAATAATCGCTGCCGGCTGCAGTGCGCAAATAGGTTTGCGGGCGCGCATCCTGCCGGTTCTGCCAATGCCCGAAGGTATACACGGCGCGCCAGTCCGGCGTGAAATCGTAGCCCAGGCGGATTTTTCCGGCGTCCTGACGGGTGTCGGTGAGGTTGCCGGCGCCTATTACCTGTACCGGCGCGCCCAGGCGGTTGCGCTCGCCGAAGGAGCCGGTCGCGACCGGCAGCGCGCCTGCAGCCGGCGTCGCGGATTGCGCGGTCGTCAGATAGGTAAGCGGCTGGCTGTGCGCGTCCAGATGGTTGCCGGCGACACGCCAGGACAGATCGCCGGCCTTGCCGCCCAGCCAGGCGCTGGCCTGCGTGGCACGGTAGGTGCCGGAACTGCCGTACTGGCCGAAATCCTGCCAGGACCCGGTCAGGCTCGCGCCGGCCTCCAGGCCCTGCGGCATGCGCGTGGTGATTTCCGTGACCGCGCCGTAGGAATTACCCGGGTAGGCGGCCGCATAGGGGCCGTACATCACGTCCACCCTGTCGATTTCGCGCGGCCCGACCATGAACCAGCGCGGCGAAGCATTGGTGTTGTTATTGCCGGTCAGCGCCGACAGCAGCACCCCGTCCGCGTAAATCAGGCTGCGCGCGCTGGCGTTGATGCCGGTCGTACGCGTCGCCAGCGGGGCCTGCGTATCGCCGGCATAGCGCTTGCGCACCAGCAGGCTGGGCAGGTATTTGAGCGTGTCTTCGGTATTCATGACATTGATGCGCAGGGCCGCCTCGCTTGCGCTGATGCCCTCCGAACTGTTGGGCAGTGCCGCCCGCTCGACCGGCGTAGGTGCTTCCTGCACCGTGACGGCAGGCAATTCGTGGGTGGCCAGCGCCGCCGCAGGCAGACCGCCGAAAACGGGCGCGAGCGCGGCGGCGATTGCCGCGGGGCGCGGCATCGGGTAACAGGAAGTCATGGTTATTCCTGTCGCTCAATGCCTGTGTTCGTGCTGGACCGCAGGCAGCACTTCCAGCCGCGCCGCCGGGGCTTCGTAATCCGCCGCGGTTTTGCCTTCGGCCGGAACGTCGGACCAGTCTATGCGCCCGTTTTCGCACACTTGACTGACTTTCCACCACAGCGTGCCGGCACTGTCCGGCAGCCGGGCGAGCAACACGAATTCGTCGAAAAAGCCATCCGCGAGCGGACCGCCGGTCCAGCGGATTTGCGCCACCTCCTCGGTCACGGTTTTGCCGTGGCTGCGATACGGCTGGTCCAGTTTTACCTTTTCGATTTCTATCTGCCAGCCCGGCTTGGGCATGGGCTTCGCGCCCTGCACGCCGCGCGGGATCTGCACGACCACCTGGCGTATGGGCGAGCCCTGGCAACCGTGGGTAAGCCTGAGCACGGCCTTGTAATAGCTGCCGGCCTTGGCTTGCGGCACTTCGAGCGAAACATGGGCGAGCACGCTGGCGCTCGCGCACAGACACAGCAGGCCGCCGGCGAGGCGGACGACGGATGGGATAGGCATGGCAATTTTCCTGGTGAGACGCGCAAATTTGGTCCCGGCGCGGACCTGCCGGCGCGGGACGGACAAAGTGAGCGGCCGCCGCCTGGACAGGCAGCGCCGCCGGGCCGCGCCAAAGCGCAGCCCGATTCAGCAGGCGTACATCAGGAAAAAACCGGCGGGCCGCGCGGATCGGCGGCCAGCCAGGCATGGCGCGGGCGTGGTGCAATAACTTGACCTACCGGCGCGGCAGCGCGCCGGGCCGGTACGAGCACGCCGAACTGGGCCGGCGGAGGCAGCCCGAAACTTCCGGCGTGCGTGCTGCAATAGGGGCAATGACCGGCATGACCGCCGCCACCCGGCACCGGCGCATCGCCGGACGGCATGGCGCGCAGCCCGTTCGCGCTGCAGATTTCGCCCCACGGGGCGGATTCGGCAAACGCCAGACTTTGCGTGACGAGCGGCGCGAATGCAGCCGCCAGCATCGCGCAGAGCGCGATCCAGGCAGCGGGCAACAGTTTGCGGCGCACGTATCTCATGCGGCGCGATGTTACCAAGACATGCGTGCGCATGGCGTGCCTTCACGCCGGCAAGCCCGGCATGACGCAAATTTGTGCAGCAGGACTGCGGATTTCCGGCCGCAAATCGCCCGCGGGAGCGGGAAGCCGGCGCAGACGCCGGCCGCGCGCAGGCGGCCGGCGGGGCGGAAAATTACAGCGCGGAGGTCAGTTCCGGCACGATCTGGAACAGATCGCCGACCAGGCCGTAATCGGCCACCTGGAAGATGGGCGCGTCGGGATCCTTGTTGATCGCCACGATCACCTTGGAATCTTTCATGCCCGCCAGGTGCTGGATGGCACCGGAAATGCCGATGGCGATATAGAGCTGCGGCGCCACAATTTTGCCGGTTTGGCCAACCTGATAGTCGTTCGGCACGAAGCCGGCATCGACCGCGGCACGCGAAGCGCCCAGTGCGGCACCCAGCTTGTCGGCCAGCGGTTCGAGCAGCGTGCGGTAATTGTCGCCGTTGCCCAGGCCGCGGCCGCCCGACACGATGACGCCGGCCGCACCCAATTCCGGACGCGCGGATTTGGTCAGCTCACGCCCGGCCAGTTTGGACAGGCCCAGGTCCGCACCGGCCGCAATGGCTTCGACGGCCCCGGCGCCGCCCTGCCCGACCGGGTCGAAGGCCGTGGTACGCACGGTAATCACCTTGACTGCATCGGACGACTGCACCGTGGCGAGTGCGTTGCCGGCATAAATCGGGCGCACGAACGTATCCGCCGACACGACTTCGATAATGTCCGAAATTTGCGCCACATCCAGCAAAGCCGCCACGCGCGGGGCGAGGTTCTTGCCGAAGGACGTGGACGGCGCCAGGATGTGGCTATAGCCGGCCGCTTGCGCGACCACCAGGGCCGCGATGTTTTCCGCGGCGTGGTCGGCGTAACAGGCCGCATCGGCCAGTTTGACCTTGCCGACGCCGGCAAGCTGTGCCGCCGCGGCGGCGACGCCGGCGCAACCCGAACCGGCAACCAGCACATGAATGTCACCGCCCAGGCGGGCAGCCGCCGCGACGGTGTTCAAGCTGGACGCCTTGAGCGCGCTATTGTCGTGTTCCGCAATGACGAGAATGCTCATTCAGTTTTCCTTTCGTAATGCGGCGGACCAGGCTCCCCTTTTGAACCCGGGCCGCTCCGCATGGATTGGGTTTGACGCTGGCGCGCTCAGCCAAGTACCTTGGCTTCGTTCTTGAGCTTGTCGACCAGTTGCGCCACGTCGGCCACCTTGACGCCGCCCGCGCGCTTGGGCGGCTCGGCCACCTTGAGCGTTTTGAGGCGCGGCGTCACGTCCACGCCCAGCGCATCCGGCTTCAGCGTTTCGAGCGGCTTTTTCTTGGCCTTCATGATGTTGGGCAAGGTGGCGTAGCGCGGCTCGTTGAGGCGCAGGTCGGTGGTCACCACGGCCGGCAGCTTGAGCTCCAGCGTTTCCAGGCCGCCGTCGATTTCACGCGTGACGCTAGCCTGGTTGTCGCCCACCACGACCTTGGACGCGAAAGTGGCCTGCGGCCAGCCCAACAGCGCCGCCAGCATCTGGCCGACCTGATTCGAATCGTCGTCTATGGCCTGTTTGCCGCACACCACGATGCCGGGCTGTTCCTTGGCCACGATGGCTTTGAGCAGCTTGGCGACGGCGAGCGGCTGCAGCGCCACATCGCTCTCGACCAGGATGGCACGATCGGCACCCAGCGCCAGGGCCGCACGCAGCGTTTCCTGGCAGGCGGCAACGCCGCAGGACACCACCACGACTTCCGTGGCCTTGCCGCCCTCTTTCATGCGCACGGCCTCTTCGACGGCGATTTCGTCGAACGGATTCATGGACATTTTGACGTTGGCCAGGTCCACATCCGTGCCGTCGGCCTTCACGCGCACTTTCACGTTGTAATCGATCACCCGTTTGACGGGTACAAGAACTTTCATGCGTCCTCCCAATAGAAGCAATGAAATTGCGGCAACGGC